>CAMPIG010000030.1 GCA_946886255.1 uncultured Cellvibrio sp.
GGATATCAAAGTGATATCTAAAAGAATCGCTTGATGTCCGGTAATACTTGGTGCCCATTATTAAAGTGATATTGGTTCGTCATCATAAAGGAGAGTGCTATGACTCATGAATTCAACGCCCGCAGTGGCTCGGGGTATTTGCTGTTGGTGGTGTTATTGCTTGCACAGGCAGGCAGCATCGCTGGCGTAATTTTCTTTGCGCCGGCCTTAAAAATCTTGTTTGGCTTGACCGCCATCGTGGTGTTCGTGTGTTGGTTTGGTTTTTATATGGTGCACCCCAACCAGGGGAAAGTATTGCAGTTATTTGGTCGCTATGCCGGTACAGATCGCGAAAATGGTTTGCGTTGGGCGAACCCGTTTTATGCCAAAAAATCGGTGAGTTTGCGTGTCAGGAACTTTGAGAGCGGCCGCTTAAAAGTGAATGATGCCAATGGTAATCCTATTGAAATTGCGGCAGTTATCGTGTGGCGCGTAGTGGATACGGCCGAAGCGGTATTCGAAGTGGACGATTATGAAAACTATGTAACCATCCAGAGCGAAGCTGCCTTGCGTAACCTGGCCACCAGCTACCCCTACGAGCACGATGCTGATGATGACCGTTTGTCATTGCGCAGTGATTCCAACACCATCTCCCAAAAACTGCGCGACGAAGTGCAGGATCGTTTGCAAAAGGCTGGCGTGGACGTGCTGGAAGCCCGTTTGAGTCACCTGGCTTACGCCCCCGAAATTGCCCAAGCTATGTTGCAACGCCAACAAGCCAGTGCTGTGTTAGCGGCGCGGCGCATCATTGTGCAAGGCGCGGTGGGTATGGTTTCCGATGCATTGGAACAGCTGTCGACGCAAGGTGTTATCGAGATGGACGCCGAACGTAAGGCCGCCATGGTGAGTAACTTATTGGTGGTGCTATGCGGCGATCAAGTTAAACCTGTCATTAATGCCGGCAGTTTGTATTGATGAATATGAAACCAAACTGAAGCGAGTTTTATCGTGTCGAAAAAAGCTTTCCCATTGCGTATTAATGAGCAGGTTCTTGCGGCTATGCAGCGCTGGGCAGATGATGATCTGCGTAGTGTAAATGCGCAAATTGAATATGTGCTGCGCGATGCCTTGGTGAAAAGTGGTCGGGTTAAATTAATACAAAAAGTCGTGACCGATGTTGAATTGGTTGATGACGAAGGCCAGGACGAATAGCTATCAAAGAGGGGGAGGCAAGATGCGGGAATTATGTTCAACTCAAAAATATCGAATGGGATTCTGCGTGGCCACTGGTGCTGCGTTGGGGGCGGCCTTTGGTGTGATGACCGACAATATCGAAAGCTCCCTTGCGATTGGCATTGCTTTAGGTATCGCGTTAGCTGCCATGAATAATAAAACAGCAAATCCTGATATTAATAGAAACAGAGATAAAATTCGATGAAATGGGAATATAAAACGTTGAATTATTCCAAACGCTCGTTTTTAGGTTTCAACATCAATATTGAGGCCCTGAACGAGCAGTTAAATAAGCTGGGCAATGAGGGTTGGGAACTGGTGAATATGTTGCCGGGCCAGACTTCAGGTGGCTTAGGTGTTGTGGTGATTTTGAAGCGACAGCGTGGCTGACGTTGGATTCTACCCTTATAAAAAAGCAGTCATCATGGCTGCTTTTTTATAAGACGTAATAGCGTTATTGGAAATATTCCGGATGTTCCTGTGGGATGACTTCCAGAATGTTATAAACATCTTTCATGTGGACGCCCATTGCTTTTGCTGCCTCGATACTTGAGCCGGTTTTAATCGCTTTTATAATAGCGTTATGCTGAGCAATGATCCTTTTGTATTGACCGCTAATATGCAGGCTGAGATTCCGCACGCGATCCATATGTGCTTTTTCCGCCTCAATTAACGATGCGACCCGAGTGTAACTGGTAAAACCCACGAGCGTCTGATGAAATTTATCATCGAGTTTCTGAAAGGTGAGTGGGTCGTCATCTTTGGCAGCCACTTTTTGTTCTGCAATAATTTTTTCCAGCGCCTGGATAATTTCTTCTGTGACATGATCAGCCAGAAAAGTCACCACCGAAACTTCCAGTGCTTCGCGAATAAAACGTGCTTCGAGGATTTTATCCATACTGAATTTGGACACGTAAGTGCCGCGTTGGGGAAGGACATCCACAAATCCGATATTGGACAATTGAATCAGTGCTTCGCGCACCGGAGTGCGGCTGACACCGAATTGTTCCGCCAAGGCTGTTTCAGAGATCATTTGGCCAGGAAGCAATTCCATGCTGACGATGGCATCGCGAATAAACCCATAAATCTGGTTGGCGACCGGGCGGTCGAACGAAAGGGTTTTGGAGTCTGTACCTGGTTTTCGTGCTAGCACTACCGGTTGTTTGGCCACTCTGGATCTCCCGCCGCAAAGGTCATTAATCAATATGAATTTCAGGATATTACGCTGTTATTATTTTATAGACGCGTTGATCCACTGATATTAGCATTATCTATGGCGGGAGTTAACGAAAATCTGATCAGGTTTCAGGCAGAGGAAGACCCATGTTTACTAGTATTGCAATTCACGCGGCGCCTTGCCGCTTAATGTATTTTTGACCATTAGATGCAAAAGAAAATTGTGTCTACTTTTTCATTTCCGTGAGCAATTTCAGTGCGTGAATGCGCTGCTGTGGATCGTAAAGATCAATCGTAAACATAAACTCGTTGATCTCCAGTTCATCTGCCCAGCGTTCCAGTTTTGCCTTAACTTGTGCGGGATTACCAATGGCCGCCAGTGCCAGAAAATCTTTCACATACAATTCCTCTTCGATATTCCACAAGCCATCCATTGAATCGACCGGCGGCTTTAACCAGAGTGGCTGGCCGCGCAACAAGGCAAGTATGCGTTGTTGACTGGTAGTGGATAGAAACATCGCCTCGTCTTCTGTATCCGCAACAATAACCGGCATGCCCAACATGGCGTAGGGTTTTTCGAGTACGGCTGAGGGTTGAAACTGGGTTTGGTAAATCCGAATGGCATCGCGCATCAAACGCGGTGCGAAATGACCCGCGAACGCATAAGGCAAACCGCGTTGCGCGGCCAATTGCGCGCTATACAAGCTGGAACCCAACAGCCAGATCGGCACCTGGGTTCCGGCGCCGGGGATGGCCTTTAATCGTTGGCCGTCTTGCAGCGGCGCGAGCAATTGCTGCAACAAATTTACCTCGGTCGGGAAATTGTCTGCGCGCATATCATCCCGACGCAGAGCGCGGGCAGTAATGGGATCAGTACCGGGTGCCCGACCCAAACCCAGGTCGATACGATCAGGGTACAAACTTGCCAGGGTGCCAAACTGTTCCGCGATAACCAACGGTGGATGATTAGGTAGCATGATGCCGCCGGAGCCTACGCGCAGTGTTTGCGTACCGCTGGCAATATAACCAATCAGGACGGCGGTCGCTGAACTGGCGATCCCTTCCATATTGTGATGTTCCGCCAGCCAAAACCGCTTGAAGCCCAATTGTTCAGCCGCTTGGGCATAGGCCAGTGAATTTTGTAAGGTTTTCTGAATGGAGTTACCTTCACGAACCGAGGCGAGCTCCAACAATGAAAAGGGGATATTGTGCAACATGGGAGATGTCTACCGCTTAAATTTGAACGATGTAAACAGGGTGGGGACCTTCAGTGCGAAAGCAAGCGTTAGCCTTCGTCATTTAGTGTAAAGACCATTGCGCATTTCTTATGTTCACATAGACTATAAGAAAAATGCGATGATAATAAGATGAGGAGGTTGCCATGTATTTTTACCGTTCGTTGCGCCATGTGGTTATGTTGTGGCTGCTGTTGGGTTCTGTTTCCGCTTTTTCCAATTCCGCTAATCTGACACTCAATGATAAAGAGTACTTTGAGCAGCCGGGTTTGAATGTACTGGTGTTTAGCAATTGGTACGACGGCTTGTTCAGCGATGCCAAGATCAGCGGTGTCGAATTAATTCACCACGGCTTACGCACAGCGACCAACGGTGATGTGCGGCTCAATGCCACACCGGAACAATGGGACGCGATCCCACAATTTAAAGAGCGCAAGATTAATCGCGATGATCAATCTATCGAAGCCTTTCTGCATTATCCTGATCATCACTTCGACTTTTCTATCAAGGTGAAAAAGAATACCGACGGTGTGAGCATCACCGTTAATTTGCCAGAACCCTTGCCCGCCGCCCTGGAAGGTAAAGCCGGTTTTAATCTGGAGTTTTTACCATCAGCGTATTTTCATAAATCGTTCATGATGGAAGACAGTGCTGGCATCTTTCCACGTTACCCCAATGGCCCCAAAGAAATTAACGGTGTTGCTGAGCCTCGCGCTCTGGCTGTCGGAAAGCATCTGGTCCTGGCGCCGGATGATGTTGAGCGGCGCGTGAGCATTGAAACCTTTGGTGCCCCATTGGAACTCTATGACGGTCGCACTAAAGCGCAGAATGGTTGGTTTGTTGTGCGCAGTAAAATTCCCGCCAATAAAGCCGGTGCTGTAGTGGAATGGCAATTAAATGCCAGCACCATCAAAAACTGGGTGCGGCCGCCGCTGATTGCGCATTCGCAAGTAGGCTACCATCCTGAACAGAAAAAAGTGGCTGTTATTGAGTTGGATGCGCGGGACAAAAAAAATCCTAAAGCAGAATTGTTGCGCGTGATGCCGGATGGCAGCCAGAAATCGGTATTCAGTGAACGTCTGGATTCCTGGGGCAGCTATCTGCGCTATCAGTATCGTCAATTTGATTTCAGTCGCGTGACGACACCGGGTCTTTATATGATTCAGTACGGTGAGCAAAAATCCGGACCTTTCCGCATTGACGCCCAAGTTTATCGTAACACCTGGCATCCCACTCTGGATATTTATTTGCCAGTGCAAATGGATCATATGATGGTTAATGAAGCCTACCGCATATGGCACGGTGCTTCACATCTGGATGATGCTTTGCAAGCGCCGGTTGATCACGAGCATTTCGATCTGTATGCACAAGGTCCAACCACCGACACACCTTACAAACCCGGTGAGCATATTCCCGGGTTGAATATCGGCGGCTGGTACGATGCTGGCGATTACGATATTCGCACGCAAACCCAATACGATGTCGTCAATACCTTGGTCACGGTTTGGGAAAATTTTGCAGTAAAGCGTGATAACACACGCGTTGATTATGAAAGCAAATATGTCGATATTCATGTGGCCGACGGCAAACCCGACATCCTGCAACAAATTGAGCACGGCACCCTGGCGTTGATTGCTCAACATCGTGCATTGGGGCGCGCCATTCCTGGCATAGTTGAAGCACACATTGATCAATACACGCATCTCGGCGATGGGTTGACTAAGACAGATAATCTGATCTACGACGCGAGCTTGAAGGAACACGAATCCACTGGATTCAAAAGCGGCAAGTTTGATGATCGGTGGGCCTTTACCAGTAAATCCACACCCTTGAATTACGGTTCTGCGGCGGCACTGGCAGCGGCAAGCCGAGCGCTCAAAGGCTATAACGATGAACTTGCCAAAGAATGCCTGGCAACGGCGAAAAAAGTGTGGGCGGATGAACATGCCAAGGCCAAACCGGATTTATTTATCCACGGCAATACCACCGGTGGTAAGTTGGAATCGGAGCATCTAAAAGCTGCCACCGAGTTGTTGATTACTACCGGTGATGCTCGCTATGCGCAAGTAGTTGAACAACTTTTATCTAAGCTGGAGCAGGAGTTTGCTTTTCATATTTCCTGGTTTGTGCGCGCCATGCCGCACATGTCACCCGCCTACGGCGAAAAAGTAAAAACACTGGCCGCGTCTTATGCTGCTGATTTGCCAACACTGGAACGTGAAAATCCTTTCGGTGTGCCTATTACTACCGGTGGATGGGCGGGTAGCGGTTGGGTTATTCGACACGCTATCAATAATTATTACTTACACAAAGCGTTCCCGGAGCTGGTGGATCGCGAATCGGTCTTGCGTGGCCTGAATTTTCTCTATGGTACTCATCCTGCGCATAATCTTTCACTGGTTTCTGCCGTGGGAACACAGTCCAAAGAAGTGGCATATGGCATGAATCGCGCTGACCTCTCGTTTATTGCGGGTGGTATTGTGCCGGGTATATTGGTGTTGAAACCGGACTTCCCCGAGAACCACGAAGATTGGCCGTTCTTCTGGGGGCAGAATGAATATGTCGTTAATCTGGGTGCAAGTTACATCTTCCTGGTGAACGCCGCCGAAGATCTTTTACTGAAGAAAGAATGATGCCGCTTAGGCTTTAAGCGTGCTGGTTTGTTAGCCACCCTTCGGGGTGGCTTTTTTTATTTCGCGCTATTGCCTTTGTTCATCGTGTGCCACAAAAACCGACAAAGCAATAAAATACATAACGTAATAAACCCACCGATACATTCGCGTGCTTCTTCGATATAAGGCTTGGCAGGATTCATCGACTGCATCAATGGCTCCTGCGCAGCGTGACGTAAATATTCAAGCGTGCCCGCTGCGTAAACGCCCATGATCACCAGGCTTAATACAATACCCACCCAAAACACTACAACGTTGAAACGTTTCATAACAAGTAGTAGGGGCAGCGCAGCGCAGATCAAATAATAGATTGTCCACTGGATCGGATCCGGGTCATTTAATTGCAAGAACGCAGACGTCAACAGCAAAAGGAACAACAGAAAAGCGAAGCTGCGTATGGTTATTGTCAGCATCATAAAGACCTTTATGGGTGGCACCGGAGTGCGGATGGTTAAAACGATAAACCCGTTGGGCGGGGTTTACCGCACGAAACTTATATAAAAACTTACTCAAAATAATGACTGTACTCTGCCGGGATAGCATCAATGGGTTTCAACTTGATTTCTTTGAAAAACGCTTCGCCTGCTTCACTTTGCAGCAAAATTTTACCTTTTATGAGCGGCAGAACTTTACCGTCTCTGGTGTAGCGAGAATTACTTAACGCCATAACCACATTGCCGTTGACGATATGCAGGCTTTTGTCCCCGTAGGTAATCAATTCCACCGTATTCCATTCGCCTTTTGGCTTTTCCTTGTCATGGCTGCGACGGCAGGTAATGCCGACTCCGCCGGGACCAAAACTTAATAATTCAGCCTTGGGATTGTAAATATGCACCTCTGCGCCTTCGGGTTTCTCGCAACGAATGTCAATTTGCGAATCGGCGATCTGCCACCAGTCACCCGTGCTGTGTTCCATGATTTGTAATTCCTGAGAGAGTGCCCAGGCTTTCCAGTAATCCACACCGTGTTCACCGATAGCGTGATACAAAATACCGGTATCCAGTTCAAGGTCCAGACGAGGCTTCCATTTTTTTGAACCCCATTTGTATTGCAGAACCAGATGATAATTTTCAAATTCTTTCCGGGTGTAAATGCTGCCGTAGATTTCACCAGAAACACGCAGCACCGGCTCACCCTCTATCATTGCAACCGTAAATACGCCTTTTTCATCCCTGTCGTGGCCAATGGGTTGCGTGTAATTACCTTCCGCATCTTTCGGCAAACCGTTGATGTCAGTTTCAGGGTTGGGGAAACCGAGATACGTATTCCATTGGCTCAGGTCTTTATCGAGCAGGTAAGTCCACTTGTTGTCCTTGGCGTGGGCATTAACTGACATCATCGCGACAGCGGCGATGGCGAGAACGACTGATGTTGATAGCTTCATTGTTATAACTTCCGCATTCCAGATAAAAGTGTGGCCGCTGTGACAGCCGATGGACAAGGTGCGGTGAGAACTTGAATCGTCGGAGCGTTCAAATTTATACCAGATGAGACCCGCTCATCCGGTTTATTTATTGTTTTACTTGCGCTAGTAGTACTTGCAATGGATGAGGCAGCTTCACATCATCGATACGTTTGGCCTGACTGCGGCAAGAATAACCGGTGGCCGTCAACCGATCTTTATTGGCCGGGTTGTTGACGACGTCCGCCCAGGACAATTGGTAGATTTTTTTCGATGTGCCGACATTAATCGCCTCGTGGCCATAGGTGCCCGCCATGCCACAACATCCGGTTTCAATGACTTTTAATGTTTGGTTGAGTGCGGCAAACACCTGCTGCCAATCTTTAATGGAACTGACGGCGTTGGTTTTTTCGGTGCAGTGGGCCAACAATGCGTAATCGCCGGTACCAAATTGTTGTGCTTGTGCGCGCAAGGTTTCCTGTTGTCCGGCCAACCATTCTTGTATCAGTTGCACCTTGGGTGCGTTAGCGCCGAGGATTTTTTTATACTCGCCGCGATAAGCCAGCGTCATGGCCGGTTCAAGACCAATCAACGGAATACCGGAGGACGCCAGCCCGTTCAACATAGTGGCATTGGTGTCCGCTGCTTTGGCGAAAGCTTTCAAAAAGCCGTGGACCTGCAAGGGTTTGCCATTGGGTTTAAATGGCGCGAGCAGCGGCACGTAACCCAATTTTTGCAACAGGGTTAATGCATCAATCACAAAGGGCGTTTCAAAATAACTGGTAAAGGCATCCTGTACCACAATAACCGCTTTGGCTTTTTCGGCTGCGCTCAACTGCGCGATATTTTCCAGACTGGCGTAGCGAATACCGAGCTTCTGGATTGCATCGTCCAGCAAAATACCGGTCAACAAGGGGCTATCCACCATGCCCACCACCTTAGCCAGCAAGCTTTGCATAAAACGCGGTTTCATCATGGCGTTATATAACCAGGGCACACGCGCCAGGGTGGGAATCATGAACTCTAGTCCGCCGATAAAATAATCTTTCAGCGGGCGCAGGTAACGGCCGTAGTACAGCTCCAGGAACTTACTGCGGAACTCCGGTACATCCACTTTGATCGGACACTGACCCGCACAGGATTTACAAGCCAGACAACCCATCATTGATTCGTGTACTTCATGGGAGAAATCGTAGTCGCCCTGTTTTTTCTGCCAGGTATTTTTGATACGCGCCGGTAGCGTCAGCAAAAAATTGCTGCGTTTGACTGCCGCACTTTCGACAACAGGATTCACACCGCGCTCGCTCATTTGTTTGAGCCATTCGCGCATTAATGAGGCGCGGCCTTTAGGGGAATGGATGCGCTCGCGTGTGCCTTTCCAAGAGGGACACATGGCATCGTTGGGATTCCAGTTGTAGCACAGGCCGTTGCCATTGCAATGCATACCTTCGCTATAGGCGTTCCAGACTAGTACGGGAATCTTGCGATCTTCCTGGCCGCGGGTGGTGACGCCATCAATCTTGAGTAATTCGATTTTTTCCGCAGGTGTCGCGATCTTGCCCGGGTTCAGTTGATTGTAGGGATCAAATTCGGCTTTGATACGCTGCAATTGCGGATACAACTCACCAAAAAGCTGTGGTGCGTATTCCGAGCGCACACCCTTGCCGTGTTCACCCCACAGTAATCCGTTGTATTTTTGCGTTAACGCGACAACCTCGTCAGTAATCCTGCGCACCAGCTTTTCTTGTTCGGGATCTTTCATATCCAGCGCCGGGCGAACGTGAAGTACACCTGCATCGACATGACCGAACATACCGTAGGTTAATTGATGGTCATCAAGTAATTTGCGGAACTCGAAGATAAAATCGGCCAGGTTTTCCGGCGGTACAGCGGTATCTTCCACAAAGGGTACCGGGCGGATTTCGCCTTCTACATTGCCCAGTAACCCGACCGCTTTTTTGCGCATACCCCAGATTTTATTAACCGCGTCGTTACCCCAAGCCAGGCTGTAACCCATACGGCCAAGGTCGTTGTCGAGGCCGGATTGATCAAGTTGATCCGTCAACTTTTTAATATCCGCCCGCAGCTCGTCTTCGTCGTTAGCGGTGTATTCAACCAGATTAATCCCCTGGATTTTTTCACCGCTGGCCGACGGCGGAAAAAATTCCGATACGCTGTGCCAGACGATGTCATTCATCGCCAGGTTAAGTACTTTTGAATCGACAGTTTCAATAGAAGTCGGGTTCGCGGTCATCAATTCTGCCGCATCGCGCAGGGCGGCATTGAAGTCGCGGTAGTTGACGTTGATCAGTGCAGAAAATTTTGGTGTCACCAATAAATTCAATTTGGCTTCGGTGATAAAACCCAGCGTACCTTCACTGCCGCATAAAATATTGTTGAGATTAAACCGACCGTTTTCATCGCGGATGTGCGCGAGGTCGTAACCCGTCAGGCAGCGATTGAGTTTAGGAAATTTTGCTGCGATCAAATCCGCGTGGTCCCGCTGAATGCTGTTGAGCAAGCGGTGAACCTGACCGACCCGATCCTGCCGTTGTGCAATAACCTCCAGCTCATTGTCCGCTACGGGTGCGGATGTCCATTCAGTTCCATCGAGTAACACCGTGCGCAGTTCCAGTACGTGATCGCGTGTCTTGCCGTAACGGCAGGAACCCTGGCCGGAGGCATCGGTGTTGATCATCCCGCCGATGGTTGCGCGGTTGCTGGTCGACAGTTCCGGCGCAAAGAATAAGCCATAGGGTTTGATGGCCGCATTGAGCTGGTCTTTTACCACGCCGCATTGCACGCGCACCCAGCGTTCCTCGACATTAATCTCCAGGATCTGGTTCATGTACTTGGAGGTATCCACCACCAGACCGTCGGTCAATGACTGTCCATTAGTGCCGGTGCCGCCGCCGCGCGGACTGAGCACGATGTCGCGAAAGCGCGGCACCTGACTGAGTTTGACGACCTTGACCAGGTCCGCCGTATCGCGGGGATAAATGACACCTTGGGGCAAGACTTGGTAGATGGAGTTGTCTGTCGCTAGCACGGTGCGATTGGCGTAGTCCGGGCTTAAATCGCCGCGAAAGCCGTTGTCGCGCAAGGCATTGATAAAAGCCAGGTACAGGGCCTGGACGGGAGACGTTTGGCGAATGCTTGGAATCATAGGGTTTGGCTAACCACGGGGGAATCTACTGCTGAAAATAGGAGCGCATTCTACTATCTCGCCCGGTCCATGGCCATGGTGGGTCCCCCGGCATGCGAAGGTTTGATGAGCGGCACGCCAAAATGAAATGTCCGCGTGCTGTTCGTCGCCGCGTGCTTGTATGACAGTGCGGGCGAGTTTAGTGTCATTGGGTTAGTTGGTGTAGCTGTACCGATAGTGTGTTTTGTGTTGCGAAGGAAAAGCGTTGGCAAATACCTATTAACCAGTTAGCGGAGGGATTCCCCTATGCCAGCTCCTCTTGTAGCGGCAGCCTTGTCTGCTATCGGTCCTGCTCTTGCCAGGCGCGGACTTGATCTGCTGAGCGGTGTGTTTCGCGGAGCCCTTGATAAAGGCACCCAGGAAATCGCCGGGTTCATCGAAGAAAAAACCGGTATTGATATTAACGATGTCGCTGATGAAAAACTCACGGAAGAACAGTGGGCCAAGTTGCGTGAGTTTGAGTTCCAATACCAGGCCAAGTTGCTCGAGTATCGCCAACAGGTGGATGCCAACGCGCTGGAACGTGAAAAAGTGCATCAGGCTGACCGTGCCAGCGCTCGCGACATGCAAAAGGCGGCGCTGTCGAGCGATGACAAGTTGGCCAAACGCTTTGTTTATTTTTATGCGGCAGGCCTGACGCTGCTGACCTTTCTGTTCATCTTTTACGCCGCTTTTGTTCACGACTATGACCAAAATAAAGATGCCGCGCGGGTAATCGATACAGTGCTGGGTTTCCTGCTCGGCGTTTCCCTGTCCGCCATCATCCAGTACTTTTTCGGCTCCAGTGCTGGCAGCAAAAGCAAGGAAGAAAAAATTCGGCAGCTAACTGAATCTATTCAGGTCGAGCACGATAAAGCCCTTACCAGTGAAACAGAGAAGTCTCGGGGAGGGCATCTATTATGAGCCTCCTTCGCCATCAATCTGCTTTTATGCTGCATATAGCCGAACTGATTCGCAAAGCTTCGGAATTGGGATTTCATGTATCCGGCGGCGAGCTCTTTCGCACAACGGAGCAACAGGCGTTGCATGTTAAAAACGGCCGCAGTACCACCATGAGCAGCCAACACCTCAAGCGTCTGGCTGTCGATCTGAATTTTTTTAAGGAAACCCCCACCGGTGAATTAACGCTCACCTACGATATGGAAGATCTGCGGCCGCTGGGTGAGTTTTGGGAGAACCTGGACAGCGCCAATCGCTGGGGCGGTAACTGGAAATCCTTTAAAGACACGCCACATTTTGAGCGGCGCGAGAATCTCGCCAGTGCACCGCAGCCAACACCTGTTGTGGCGGGTATGTCTTTCGCGGAAGTAAGCCGGCGCGGTTCGGGGATTTTGTCAGGTTCAGTTGGTGCCCAGGGCACCAACCGTCGTGATGATGTCGAGACCGTGCAACGGTTGCTTAACCTGTGTGTTGAGGCCGGCCGCGTGCAGATTGAGGAAGGTAAACTCAATCCTGATGGCGCTTTCGGTAACAAAACCCTGATGGCCATCATGGCGTTCCAACGCAGTGCCCTGGGTGAACAAACACCTCAGGGGCGAGTTGAGCCGTTGAGTCGGGAGCTGGCCAGCTTGTGTGAGTCTCTACCAACAGCGTTAACGCCAGCCTTGTTGGCGTTGTTATACCTGCGCGCCGGGGATAAGGATGTCGATGAGCTTGCCGAAAAAATCGATCGCACTATGGCTAACCGTGCTATCGATTCACTCTTGCGCCAGGCTCACTTTTTGGCACAGATCGGTCATGAATCAGGTGAATTGCGGTTCCGCGAGGAGATTGCCAGTGGTGAAGCCTATGAGAGACGGAGCGATCTGGGTAATACCCAGCCAGGTGATGGACGTCGGTTCAAGGGCAGAGGATTGATTCAACTGACCGGCCGCGCCAATTACGCCGAGTACGGGCGCGCCATCAACCGGGAGGTGGAGTTGTTGGCCAAGCCGGAGTTGGTAGCGAGCGATCCTGACTTGTGCGTCGATGTGGCAGGGTGGTTCTGGGCGAAGCGGGGGCTGAATGAATTGGCCGATAAAAATGAGTTGACGGTGATCACCCGCCGCATCAACGGCGGGCTTAACGGTTTGGAGGATCGGCGCCGCCTCTACCAGCGTGCCAAATCCCTGCTTGGAGCTTGAATAGTAGTGGCGCGATTCAGCGCGCCGCGTAATGTGCTGCAAGGTTTATCCACATGAGCAAAATACACACCGCCCCGGTCAAAAATGCCACGAGCCGGTGCAGCACATTGTTGTAGCTGAGATGGATCAGCGCGTGAACCACCCGTGATACAACAAAAACCCAGGCGCAGGTAACCAGCAGTGCGCTTTGAAAACCCATCACCATCGCTAGTAGACAGGTGACGTAAAAGAGCAGGGGCAATTCGAAGAGATTGCTGTAGTGGCGTGCGGCGGCCATGATGTGTGGCGGCGGTTCATTGGCACCGGTATTAAGACGAAAATAACCGATGGAAACCTTGCGTTGCCGAACGGCGACGATGCGTAAACCCATTAGGTAAAACGCCACCAGAAACGTCAGGATAACCATGGCGAACATGGGGTAAAACATGGGCAGCTCCTTGTCAGCGGGTCAATAAAAAGAGGTAAATAGTCATGATTTCTGTGGATAGTGACCGCCGCTCACTATAACCCAGTCCTTGTCCGCCAGGTGTGCTCGTTCGATGGCAGCGCCAACTCACCGTTTACAGGGTGAAACGCTCCAGCATCTGGCTCAGGTTATCGGAAGCCTGGCGAATATGTTGCGATGCAGTGAGCGTACCGTGGGCCGCATTCTTGGTACCCACTGAGGACTCCTCTACCTGGCTGACATACTCCAAAATCAAACCGCTGGCCTCCACATGCTCCTCCATCGCGTGGCCGATATGAGACACGATATCCTCGACCGAACGGGTTTCGGTGCTGATTGTTTCCACGGTTTTACCGCCTTCCTTGGTCTGCGCAATGCCATCTTTTAGTTGTACCACCATCTGATCCATATTGTGTTTGGCTGTGCGGCTGCTGGTTTGTACCGTGGAGATGGTATCGCTGATTTCCTGGGTCGCCTGGCTGGTACGCGAGGCCAGCTGCCGCACTTCATCCGCTACCACGGCAAAACCGCGACCCTGTTCGCCGGCGCGGGCCGCTTCGATGGCAGCATTCAACGCGAGTAGGTTTGTCTGATTGGCCACTTCGCTGATGACCGAAATTACGGCCGAGATACTACCGATTCGCTCGGCCAGCGCATCGATGCTGGATTGCGTAGTACTGACACTGTGCTCCAACGCCACAAAACATTGTACCGCGTGGGAGATCAATTGCTGGCCGCGCGCAGCGGTTTGCGAGGCTGCATCGGTCTGATCGCGCGCTTCCCTGGCTTGCAGCATGGCATGCTGGGTCTGCTGGTTAAACTCTTCTGCGGAAGCGGCGATCTTGGCGGTGGCGACACTTTGCTCTTCCGCCATGGAAGTGCTGATTTGAGCTTTATGCACGATGTCATCGCTGATCCGATGCAGGCTGGCGACCGACTCGGCGACGCCACTTATCATCGAACGCAGGGCGTGTCTCATACGTAAAACCGAACCGTAGATACTCTCTTCCGACGCATTGTGAACCTTGTTGTCCTCGGTCAGATCGCCGTTAGCCACGGTGCGGACCAACGCCAACACTTCTTTTAACTCGCCACCCAAGCCGCGCTGGATGCTGTACACCGCGAGATGCACCGGCACTACGATCAGCAGTACCACAATCAAACAGAAACCCAGCTGCTTTGCGGCGCTATCCCAGAAGCGGGCATTGGCTTCATTGAAACCGATGCCGGTGCCCACCACCCAGCGCCAGCGCGGTGATAGCTTGGCAATGGAGAGTTTATCTTCAATGGAGCCATCTATTTGCTTCTGCGTCCAGGTGTAGCGTGCTATTTCGCCGCGCGAGGCTTCCACGGCACGCAGCAGTATGTCACCGACACTCTTGCCGTCGCCGTCTTTAAACTCGTGGAAGCTGGTGCCGTGAATTTGTGGGTCCAGGGGAGCGGCAACGAAGTTCATCGCTTCATCGGCAACATAAACGTATTCAGATTTGTGGTAGATGTTGTTGCGCAAAATATTGGTCGCGATGGCCTTGGCTTCTTCGTCGGAGAGCTGGCCAGACGCGGCCACCTTTTCCATCTCGATCACCGTGGCATAAGTGCTGTTGAGCAATTGCTCCACCCGTGCCTGATTGTCCTGATGAGTCGCATAACGCAAGGTAAACAGACCGATGGACATAATGCCGAGCAAACCGATCAGAATCAGGCTGGTCAAGACCCACATTTTCAAGCGTAAAGACATAGTGAGCTCTCCTGGAATAATTGGCTTGACCCCACAATCCGGCTGGACCAGCAACTTTTGGTTTTTTATTGCTCGACAGTAAGCGCAAAGGACAACGTTGTCAATAAATGATGGCGCATTATTCGTTGTTATTGATTTTAGCAGCAATTTTCCGCTTTCCATGGGTAAAAATGATAATTTTTCTATGAGATAACGTTGTCTTTGTGGTTCTGAAGTGGGGCGCTATGAATTATTTTGGTGCGCTTATAACCGATGCCTATGCAGATAAAAACCTGTCCCTAAAGCGTTTTCAGGTGGGATGACGGAGCGCGGATGGAGTGATTGGGACAAAACACTGTTTTCTGGCCCGCTGCGCACTATAATGGCCGCCTTTGTTTCGCAGACCAGATATTCATTAACAGGACAACTTCATGATTATCAAACCAAAAGTACGTGGTTTTATTTGTATCAATGCCCATCCCCAGGGTTGTGCGGCGAACGTTCAGGAGCAGATCGCTTTCACCCAGCAAAAAGGCAAGGTGGAAGGTGGCCCCAAGAAAGTACTGGTGCTCGGCTGTTCCACCGGGTTTGGTCTGTCCTCCCGTATTACTGCCGCGTTTGGTAGCGGTGCAGACACTCTGGGTGTCTGCTTTGAGAAACCCCCGACAGAAGCCAAAACGGCTACTGCCGGCTACTACAACACTGCCGCTTTCCACGACGCAGCCGAAGCCGCCGGTCTTTACGCAAAGACCATTAATGGCGATGCCTTTTCTGATGCGTGTAAAGCTCAGGTCATTGAAGAATTGACGCACGGCATCGGCAAGGTGGATCTGGTGATATACAGCCTCGCCGCGCCCCGTCGTACCGACCCGAAAACCGGTGAGGTCTATAACTCTGTGCTCAAGCCCATCGGCCAAACCTATGTGTCCAAAGGGTTGAATACCGACACCTTGAAAATCTCAGAGATGGCTATTGAGCCTGCGTCTGACGAGGAAATTGCGCAGACCGTCAAGGTGATGGGCGGTGAAGACTGGGAGATGTGGATCGAGGCTCTCAAATCTGCGGACCTGCTGGCGGAAGGTTGCCAGACAGTTGCTTACACCTACCTGGGTGACAAATTAACCTGGCCAATCTACGGTCGCGCCACCATCGGCAAGGCCAAAGAAGACCTCGACCGTGCCGCCAAAGTCCTCGACAGTAAACTTGCTGATCTGAACGGTCAGGCGCGCGTGGCGGTACTGAAAGCGGTCGTTACCCAAGCCAGCTCGGCGATTCCAGTGATGCCGTTATACCTGTCGATTCTCTTCAAAGTCATGAAGGAAGATGGCACCCACGAAGGTTGTATTGAGCAGATTCAACGCCTGTTCAAAGAATGCTTATATTCCGGCTCGCCACGAGTTGATGAGGCAGGGCGCTTACGCGTTGACGAATTGGAGCTTGACCCGAAAGTGCAGGCACGCGTTGAGGAAATCTGGCCCAAAGTCACCGAAGAAAACCTGTTTGAACTGACCGACTATAAAGGCTACAACCAGGAATTCCTCAAGCTGTTCGGTTTTGGCGCCAAGGGTGTGGATTACGATGCAGAAACCAGCCCACTGGTCAGCACAAATTTTTAAATAATACTAGCGTCCCGGCGCGTGGCGCCGGGTGTGCATACAGGAGCAGGAATGCGTAGACGTATTGCGATTGATATGGATGAAACTATTGTTGATACGCTGTCTCGTCACATCCAGTGGTACAACGAGGAGTTCAATCAACGGTTGACCAAGGCTGATCTGGCAGGTGCCAAGATTTATCAGCGGGTACCGGTGGAGCATGTTGCATGCGTGCGTGCTTATCCTGATGATCCGCGTTTCTTTGCCGATCTGGTACCGCATGATGATGCTATCAGCGTTATTCAGACATTACATGAAGACTATGAAATCGTAATCGCTACGGCGGCAATGGAACATCCGACATCCTTTACTGCAAAGTATGAATGGTTAGTGCAACACCTTCCGTTCCTGTCGCCGATGAATTTTATTTTCTGCGGCAAGAAATATCTGGTGAATGCTGACTATCTTATCGACGACAGTGCACGCCATTTTGTGGGTTTTAAAGGAACCGGTGTGCTGTATACCGCACCGCATAATGTCAAGGATCCGGCCGATATACGGGTTGATAATTGGCAACAGGTATTAAGCTTCTTCACCACCGGACTTGCTGGGGAAATAGACTATAAAGCGTCGAAAGAAGCTTCGGCTGTTGAGGTCGGTGTTTGAATTGCCTGGCAGTTCGGGATCTGAGGCTGCTTCAGCTGAAACGATGAAACCTATGTCTCTATATCGACATGTTATCGGTTTATTGACCAGCGTATTGTTCTTGCTGATCACGCTGCTGGCATTTATTCCTCTGCTGCCCCTGGCGTTGGCGAAACGCCTGATTCCCTCACGTCGATGGCAAAAATACTGTAATCGCGCATTGGACTGGATTGCCAGTCGCTGGATTGATCTCAATAGTGCGCATCAAGCGCTGCTGACCCGCACGGATATTCATCTGGAGGGTGACCTGAACCTGAGTCGCCATGAGTGGTACATGATGGTCTCTAACCATCAGTCCTGGGTCGATATCCTGGTGTTGCTGCGGGTGTTTAATGGCCGCATTCCCTACGTTAAATTTTTCCTGAAGAAATCCCTGATCTGGGTGCCGCTCCTCGGTATTGCCTGGTGGGCATTGGAATTTCCCTTCATGCGGCGCTACACCAAAGAGGAAATCGAACGCGATCCCTCGTTGAAAGGCAAAGACGTAGAAGAAACCCGTCGCGCCTGTGAAAAATATCGCCACAACCCGGTGACGATCATCAACTATCTCGAAGGCACTCGGTTTACGCCGGAAAAGCATACGCAACAGCAATCGCCTTACCAAAATCTTTTGATTCCCAGAGCTGGCGGCCTTGCATTTACCCTGGCGGCAATGGACGGGCAACTGCACAGCCTGCTGGATGTCACCATTTATTATCCGCACGGGAACCCCACTTACTGGGAATATGCGTCGGGTAAAGTGAGTCGTGTTGAGATTCATGTGCGTCAAGTGCCGATTCCAAAAGATTTATTGGGCGACTACGCCAACAACGCCCAATTCCGTCAGCATTTCCAGGGGTGGGTTAACGCACTTTGGCATGAAAAGGACGCACAGCTTCTGAGAATGGCGCAGAAAAGTGCAAGCCAATAACGCACTTTTGTTCTATGCTAGGGACACTTTGATTATCAGTCAGCAGATTAGCGGGAGGTTCACCATGCTAGACACCTCTATCCACTCCCTGAGTGGCTTGTTTGCACAACTGGGTTTGCCCAACTCAAAAAAGGACATCGAAGCCTTTATTGAACAACACCGGCCATTGCCCCAGGCGGAACCGCTTTCCAAAGCGGGCTTCTGGAGCGAATCACAAGCTACATTCTTACGCGAAGCGGTGCTGAATGATTCTGACTGGGCTGAGGTAGTTGATGAGTTGAATGTATTATTGCGGGATTAACCAGCGGAAAAATACGGCCTGAACAAAGGCATGCTCAGTGATGAGCATGCCTTTTGTGTTTTTAGCGGGAGGGATTTGGGTAGAAAGGCTCACAGATATTTCTTAAACCAGTTCACCACGGTTTTACGGACTTCTTTTTCGTGTTCCCGCAATCCATGCCCTCCGTCTTCATAAATAACCAGACGGTAGGGGCGGTTTAGCGTCTGTAATTTTTCCGCCATCCGAATCGCACTAAAGGTAGTCACCCGCTGATCGCGCGCACCGTGCAATAACAGAACTGGCAAGTCTTTCGGTAACTCCTCAGCCCAGAATAAGGGTGAACGCTTGCGTAATTCAGTCGTTTTATTTTTCTCGTAATTGGGAATCCAGGTTTTGAATATACCTTCCATCTCCGAGCGAAATGCTAATTCCGCTGTTATGTCCGATGGACCGGCTTGGGAGATTAATGCGCTAAAACGATCTGTTTGCCTGGCAGCGAGGAAGGCCATCATGCCGCCGCGGCTGGTGCCCCAGAGCCCGATTTTGTGCGGGTTGGCATGCGGTAATTGATCAATGATCGGCAGCAATGCCAATACATCAGTAACATCTTTTCCACCGAATTCATCTTTTAGTCTATCCGGGTGCGGTTCTTTACCCAAACGCGCACCACGATACTGCGAACCGACCACGATAAAACCTTTTTCCAGCAAAGGGGAAAAGGTGTGCAGGCGGTAATGCGGAGGAATTGCCCCGGAGTCCGCGTTACCGCCCCGATTGTAGATAACAACAGGCAACTTCTGTGTCGGCACAATATGTTTAGGTGCAAGGTAAAAACCGCGCACGGTGAGGCCGTCGACAGTGTAATCAAAATCCAGACAGGTAAAGGCATTCGTCCAGGTTTGATAATTCTGTTGTGCCTTTTTGCGTGTTTTGGCGTTCAGGGGATGACGTTTTTCCAAATGAGCAGTAAAACTGTCCGCATCTTTAAAATTATCGCGATAACAGGATTGCACATTATCGGTGAGTGTATGAGGTAGTGGTTGAACGTCGCCGGCAACGGCACTGTGGCTTAGCCATACAATTAAAAACGCGGCAATCATGTGTTGTCTTATTTTCATAGTGTTCCTTCCCAGGTTGATGAGATCCGGACCATACCGGATTTTTTTCTTATTAAGAAGCCAGCTTTTTTTCAAACCCCCTGCTGCTTTGGCTATAATCCCCACCTTCACGCGTTAACCCGAGACAGCTTTCGCTTATGTCACATTTCTCCCGCGCTTTGCTTGCTCC
>CAMPIG010000031.1 GCA_946886255.1 uncultured Cellvibrio sp.
TGATTGCGCAATTCCTTGCAAGTAGCGATCCTAAAAAATTATGAATAATAAGCAAGAAAAAAAATTTCTCGAACACCTCGAAAAATCTCTTTCGGCACATGATAGGGGTATGATTAAGCAGCAGAGAATTTCGTGGGCTCTACTTATCCTGGGATTTTTAATTGCCTTTGGTTTCCAGGTTTATGCTGGTTATAAACCAGAAGCTGAAATGCACAGTGGCATATACATCTTGGCCGGTTGCTTTATAGGTTTCGGTTGGAACCTGAATCTTTCAACGCGGATGTGGCCATACTTAGCGAAGCATTTAAACAGACAATCTATCAGAGAGCGTATAAGTGAACTCAATATCTAACCAAACACGTCACATGCGCTAAATTTTAAAAGAGATCATAGATATGAATTCGATCATAGAATTTCAAAAGGACATGAGCAATGCATATTATTATGGCGTACCAGGAATTATATCTTCTGGCTCAATCTGGCTTTTAGCCGGCGTGGTTTCGTTACTTCACAGCCCAAATTCAGGTATCGCCACATTAATATTTGGTGGCACGTTAATATTTCCACTCTCCGTGTTGCTGTGCAAGCTTCTCGGCCGTAGTGGAAAACACAAAAAGGAAAACCTTTTAGCTCCGCTTGCAATTGAAGGCACTCTTTGGATGCTGTTTTCAATACCCATAGCGGTAGGGGCGGCATTTTATAAACCTGAGTGGTTCTTCCCTGCGATGCTCTTGGTTATTGGAGGTCGTTACCTGACGTTTAATACCATTTACGGCAATCGTCTATTTTGGTTGTTTGGTATTTCATTGGTTATGTCATCCTTTGTATTGGTTATGTTGAACGCACCCGTCTACGCAGGTGGTCTCACTGGTGGCCTTATAGAATTTACGTTTGCACTGCTTATTTTTATACGATCTAGAAAATCAACTTTAAGCGAGCAAAACGCCTCGAACGGTATTTCTGGTTAGAGCTTGCCCATGAAAAAATACATTATTGATTGCTTTAAGATTGATAGCGAAGATGACTTTTGGGACGCTTACGTTCGCTGCGTTGATATTGAAGGAGCTGAATGTTTTGGCAGGAATCTGGATGCGCTATGGGATGCACTGCACGCAGGCGGCCCCGGCACTCCAAAAGACAGGAACTGCTTTATTTCCGTGCGTAGAACTGAAAAACTCAGGAGAATTAAAGATGGTTATTTTTACGATCATCTTAGACAAATAGCATACGATCTAGATACTGACCCAGCCAATAGCCTTAAATTCAGGGTAAATTAACTGGTGCATGGTAGTTTCCAGCAAGCCACCTAGCGTTTACATCACTAACTGGCAAATATATGCAGGATTTCAGAAATTTAATTCAGCAAGAAGAAAAGGAAATAGCAAGATTGCATTTCAGAGTGCATGAAACCTTCAATCAGAAGAGCCGAGCCCCTGAAAAATGGAAACTTGCCTGTAGAGAATTTCATTCTTATGTGTCAGCCATTGATAAATATATTGATTACGCATACAGAGAGATCCAGTATACCGACCCGGCATTGTTGGAGTTTGCGATCAGCTTTTTGGAAATAGATCCATTCTTCTTCAGATCGGGCTATATAAAAGCAGAATTGCTAAGAAAGTTGAAGAGATCGGATCTAAATGCCAAACACATTGTGCGATTAAATGTAATCTTGGAGGATGCGGTAAATCGTAGAGGATCGAGAGAGTTTAAGGCATATTGTCGCCTGGCAGCGATCATAGCAACCCCTAAACTTATGTATATTCTTGAAAATGTGACAGAACACGGCGAAGCCTCTCGAAAAAGCAGAGCGAAGCTAATGCTCAACCATATACAGCAAGCAACACATGCAGTGTGACTGCACCAGCTCAGACCATTTCAAACTGCTGCTTTATTACCTCACGCAACCCATCAATCACCAGTTGGTGATCCATCTCCTGTGGCAAACCCGATACGGTTACGGCACCGACCATGCCGCTGTTTTTAACTCGAATTGGAAACGATCCACCGTGAGCACAATATTCTTTTGGATCAATATGTGGCTGGGCTTCAAAATCGCGATTCTTTGATGCGTTGTACTGGCCTTGGTAATAAGAGCTATGCCCGAAGCGCAGCACAGATTGGCGTTTACGCCGCAACCATTCCTGATGGTCTTTAGCAGTGCCCTGCATGGCATAACTAAACAGCACTTGCTCAAACGCATATATTTCAATCGCCACCGCCACTGAAAGTTTATCAGCAGCTAGCTTGATTAGATTGCCCAGCTCCCAGGCGGTTCGGTGATTAAAGTAATGCAGCTGAAGTTCATCTTCCTGCATTAGCAATGCGTTCAATACGTCAGTGTTCATAATTGGCATCTTCAAAATAATGGTTGGCGCTATTATATCCAATCATTTCCTAATAACATTAAAAACTATAACTATCACCGAAAATAAATCCATAATGATTGAGCTAATTCAGCTCCGCGTTTTACGGTTGAAGGAATACACAAAACGGAAGCGACGGTAGGTCTTTAGACGCTTAAATATCTCATCCAAATTTTTACACATCACATGAGGGAATACATGATGCCCATAAATTCTGCATACATATTTCGTAGCTTTTTAAGTACGAGGTTATCCAAATCCTCCTCGTTTTTCATTGTCTGCGCTTCGGTCTTTGTCGTGGGTTGTGTTTCACCGCAGATTACGCAATTCGAAGTAGACCCGCGAATCTTCTGTCCGCGTACCGACATACAGGTGGTATGGGCGACGGAAGATGTCGAAGCTATTTCACTTACGTTTAATGATGCAATGGTGACTAATGAAAACGATGGCGCCGAAACCATCAGAAACATCTCAGAATCAGGCGTCCTCAGGCTTATCGCAACGCGCGGGCAACAAGCGGTCATCATCGAACAGGAGATAGCATTATTTTCCGGTCATCACTCCACCGAACAGGCGACCACAGGTTGTCTGGCTGGTGGCGCACCCACAGGTATTCTTAATGTCGACACCAATGGTTTACCGTTGATTGTTATGGACGTTTCGGCCAGGCTCTTGCCTGTGACTGTTGCGCACGACGGTGAAAGTCACTCACATCCTGCCGAGCCGCTTGATGTGTGGCAGCGCAAGGTGATGGCGGGCCCATGGGAGGTTACGGGGATGCCGCAGCCCGGCAGAAGTTGCGTGGGTGCAATAACGCCAGGTACGCCACCTGATCCCAAATTCCTCACGCTTGTGGGTTCCTGTAATGGCGAGGCAGGAGACGGGCCCCAATCCATAAACCCGCCAAGGGCGGTACCGATTAGCGAAGCAAGGCGAGTCACATTGCGCTGTAACGGCGAGCCGTTCGATGGCGCAACTCAGGTATTTCAGTTGTGGATTCGCGAACCGACAGGGTGTGCCGTCCAGGAAATTTATATGGCGAGTTCGTTGGCAGAAGCCGTTGAATGTGCGCGAAGTGAAGCCAAAGATGTTGTGGGTGATGTGACTGCGCATCCCAGCCCGGTGGCTTATCGGGTAACCTGCGGGAGCCCGAGCACCTGCTACAACTTCTCAGCGTTTACGACTGGCGATGCAAGGGAGTGCGCGCTTGCCTGGTGCCCGGATTCTGTGACTGGATTTTTGGTGGGACGTTGTGGTTCGTAGGAAATTTTCACGGAGCCTCTGAAAAATTTTCAGAGGCTCTTTTCGTCTGCATTGACAATGTAATGGCATCAACAGCCTTGGAGGGTTGAAATGACAACGACATGGGAACAACGTCTGTTACGCGCCGATATGGCGAATGTAGATTATGAATATGCGTTATGGTCACCGGCGGGAAATTTTCGCATCCCATCAACGCCGCGCACAATTCGTTACATCATTATTCATATTACCGGTGGCCCGGCGCACGATGAACGCAATGCGTTAAATACCTTCAGGGCCGGCCCCGCCAGTGCACACTACATTGTGAATCGCCAGGGCCGGGTGGTACAGACGGTGCGCGAGGCGCATATCGCCAATCATGTTGATAACCTGAATTCCCAAACCAATCGGGAAAGCATCGGGATTGAACATGTTAACCCGTGGAATCCTAGCGAGCGTTTATATCCAACAGATGCACAGTATATTGCTTCAGCGCGTTTGGTGGCCAAGCTTTGCCATCAATACAACATCCCAGTAACACACTCTTTGGTTCCCCATACACCGGGAATTCGTGGTCACAAAGAAGAAGCGCCGCATTCAACCCACGATAGCTGTCCGAATCCGGCGTGGAACTGGGATCGTTATATCGGCATGGTTCGCAGTTTGCGTATGGAAACATTTAACGAAATGATTCACACCTTGGCTACTTAGCCCGAAAAAATTGCAGCCAAGTGCAAGGGAAATACTACTCCTATGCAATTTAAGTTTGGC
Organism: uncultured Cellvibrio sp.; assembly: GCA_946886255.1. Next base: position 4,380 of record CAMPIG010000031.1, read on the forward strand.
AGAGCATTTTCCTTATAGAATCGCGTGGCAACGATTGGCGCTATGCGCCGGATCATCCCGCAATAATCTTGCGGTAACGCCATTAGTCCAGCCAAAGCCATCCTGTAGCGGATATTCCCCGCCCTTCGCGTGTTCAAGCGTCGGGCGCAGTACATATTTTTCCACCAGCTTGCCTTCTGCCCGATAAAGCTCGGCAACTATTGTCAGCCAGTGCTCGCGAATTTCTGCGGCAAGCTCGGTGTGGCAGTAATTGAGCAGCCCGCGAATCGCGAGCCATTGCAGCGGCGCCCAGCCGTTGGGGCGGTCCCATTGTTGGCCGGTGTGGCCCAATTCTGTGGTTGAGATTCCGCCCGGTGCGAGCAGGCGCTGGCGAATGGTGTCGGCGACGGCGTTGGCCTGCTCGGGGCTGGCGATCTCGACAAACAGCGGGACTACCGTAGCCGCGGTGAGATTGTCACGCTGTTGTTGCAGTTGCCAATCGTAATCCATATAGGCGCCTTCACTTTCTCGCCAGAAGTATTTATTGATCGCGGCCTGACGGTCATTCGCGCGCTGAATAAAACCATCCGCTGCCTGCATTTCACCGGCTTGCGCGCACAGGCGGGCGATCTGTCGTTCCAGCTTAAACAGCAGGCAATTAAGATCCACCGGCACAATAGCCGTGGTGCGAATGGTTGCTAATGAATGAGGATCGGCTTGCCAACGCGAACTGAAATCCCATCCGGATTCTGCTGCCGCACGCAAATCGCGATAAACGTCGTGGACGGGACGGGTCGATGCGCGCGCTGTCGTCACGTCTTCGTAATAGGATTCCTCGCGCGGACCATCGCGATCATCCCAATAGCGGTTTAATAATGCACCATCGGCCATGCGCACACAGCGGCGATGCGCTTCTCCTGGGCGCAAATCATCTGCACCATCCATCCAGAAGGCATATTCCTTACGCAGCTGCGGTAAATAATCAAGCGCTTTGTGAATGCCGCCGGTTTCAAATAAATCCACCATCAGGCAAAACACCGGCGGCTGCGAACGGCTCAGATAATAGTTGCGAGTGCCATTAGGTACATGGCCGTAGGTGTCGATCAGGTAGGCAAAATTGTCGGCCATCGAACGTAGCAAGTCCGACCGCTTGCGGTCGAGCAGTCCGAGCATGGTGAAATAGGAATCCCAATAATACAGCTCACTAAAACGCCCACCGGGTACAACATAATCATGGGGTAAGGCGAGCAGCGATGAACGCTTGGGATGTTTGCGTGGGCGACGAGTCAATACATCCCACAGGCTATCAATATGTTCCGCCAGGCTCAGTTCGCGGTTGGCAACAAAACAATCGGGTGGTGCTTCCTCGGCAATAAAGTGGTCGTTCACAAACTGGCGCAAATTAAAATCCTCACGCGCGCAGTTTGCGCGATATTCACTGAGAATGCGTTCTGGATCATGGCGTGGCACACAGTCCACAAAGGTTTTGCTATCGGGAAAAATCTCGTTCATTTGTACCGCGACAAACAGTTCTTGATAGCGATCTGCTGGGGTCAGGGTATCGGGCGGTAATAAACGGTGAATATCATCAGCATCAACCAACTCATCATCGGCGGTGGGTATTACTGCTCCGTATAATTCCACAATAGGCCTCCATCAACATAAAAGGTCGAACCGGTAACATAATCTGCATCCGCTGATGCGAGGAACGCCGCTAAACCAGCCACGTCTTCCGGCTGCCCCAGGCGGCGCAGCGGAATATTACACAGCAGTTTTTCCAGTAGCACTGGGTTGTTGAGCAAGGTTTTATTCATGGGCGTTTCAATGGCGCCCGGTGCGATGTTATTGACGGTAATGCCGAGGTGCGCCAACTCGATGGCCAGATTGCGCATCATCATTTTGAGCGCGCCTTTACTCGCGCAATAGGCAGTAAAGTTTGGGAAAGGTAACTCTTCGTGAACGGAACTGATATTAATAATTTTGCCCCCACGCCCGGTATCGCGCAGATGCTGTACGAAAGCCTGAGCGGTGAAGAACGCGCCTTTCAAATTGACGCCCAGTGTTCTGTCAAAATGCTCTTCCGTCATCTCCCAGAACGGCGCAGGCTTTTCTACCCCGGCATTGTTGACCAGAATATCTATCGGCCCCATGCGCGCCCCGCCTTCGGTGATCAAATACCGGCAGGCGTCCACGTCGGAAATATCCCCAGCCAGCACGCACACGCGACGGCCATGGGCCTGCACCTGTTCAGCGGCGACAGCAGAACGCTCATCTTCGACGCGCCCGGCAATAATAATATCGGCCCCTTCTTTTGCCAGACGCTCGGCAATTCCCAAGCCTATGCCTTGGGTGCTGCCTGTTACCAAGGCCACTTTATTGATCAGTCTCATTGGGGTTCCCTGAGTGGTGTGATTTCACGGTGAATGACAATGATCATCCCCGATTTTCACACGTGTGTCTGTTAAACACGACACCCAGTGGCGACAGGATCGGTTGCAGCGATGTTGGCGGATGGTGATGAGCTTATCTTCTTCATTCACCGGCAAATTTTTATTTGCACATGCTACTTATCGGATTAGCTGTGGTTGCCGTGAGAACACCTAACCGATATGGGCTTTCAATATATTCATATTCTTTGCCCTCTTCTTTATCCAACCCTTGATAAAGGTACTGTAGAGGTTTACAGGGATCGATAGTCAACGTCTGATCCACCGAATTACGGATCATTTCACCGTGCGAGACGCCCTCCGACCAGATACGTCCCTTGAAGCTCATGCTGTCTGAGTCCGCAAACACATTCATGGGATCGGGCGTTAATGGCTGCCACTCACCGGCAAGGCTGCCACTGATCCAGGCGCGAAAATAGCGCCCTTTGGGACCAATAGCTTCGATCAACGTCAGGTAGTTATCGGTGCCGGCAATTTTATAGGTATTGCTGGCTTCGAACAGATCATCCTGCTTGCCTGCCATAACCTTTGTCGTGTTATGAAACCCGTTAGGAAACTGCTCCAGCGAGGTTTCTGCGCGAAAGAAATCACCATGGTCGTTGGTGAAAAATAAGTAACACGTTTTCTCATCGCAGATATTCCAGAAATCGAGCCACGCATTGTAGCCATCGGCATGTTTGACAAGTTCGGGAGTTACCTCAAAAAAGGGTTTAGGTGCTGTCCACGACATGGGATCGCTAATATCGCGGCTGGTTGAGTAGAGGGGATCGCCACCCTGATAAATCAGATACCATAATTTTTGCGGTGCAAAGAAAAATACTTGCGGTGCTGCGCGGTAACCTGGCCCCATGGGAGATTTATCCAATCCGATGATGGGGGCTGTCGGTGCTTCGCTCCAATCGCTGAACGATGTGTAAGCCAACCCCCAACCTTGCTCTCCAGCCGTAGTCATGAACACGTGGTATTTATTGTCGACATACACAATTGACGGATCTTTAACACCGTAGATTTTTTGCGTTGCATCTGCCGGTGGTACGATCAAGGGAGCGCTGGACATCCAGGAAAAAGCCTCCGGTCCGTCATCAGCAGACGGCGCCTCCACCGTCGAGCATGCGACAACCATCAGCGAAAAAGCTGCAATTACTCCTTTCAAATATTTTCTGTTGTATGAAATAAAATTTAATTCTTTTCGCTTCATTTTTCTCTCACATTCATTGCAGCAGTTATTTCGTTGAATTAATCCGGAAGTTCACCAAAAAACAGATATGCCTCTCCTTCATACCAGTGTCCCAAACGCCCACTCCTGTTCAATGCGCCTTGAACGCCGAGCGTATCTGCTGGATGAAATTTGGTTCCAATCGGCGTGATACCTTGCAGGAACGAGATATCCCCGGAAGGAAAATCAACATGGGTATCCATAGGGTTGGAGGCTTCTCGCGGAGTAAACAATCGAAGGTAAGTATTGTTGTTGCTTGTGGCGAGGGTAATGGGTAACTCCTGTGTTTCCAGCGTCGCCCAATGGAAGTCGCGGAAAAATCCTTTGAACTCTGGATAGCCCCAGGATTGCCCCGTAATGGAATCGTTGTAATTGTTTTGCCAAATATTATGGGTCATACCTTTCAATCGGTTTTTCCATACGCGATATGGCCCACGGCCAAGCCAACGCACGCCTTTAACCTTCTCCTCCGGGTAATCGAACGTCACACCCAAATAGGGCGCCTGATGTTTTGGAGGTAAATGATAGGCGTAATTCATTTGCAGCCAGCCACTGGGATGCAGACGCCATTGCACTCGGCGTAACTCGCCTTGATAGCTGATACTGATTACCGGCGTATCACCATCCCAGTCGAGTGATATTTTTTCCAGCTTGCTTTCACCATCAACCAGACGGGGTCCGTTGTTTAGGGACAAATGTTGGTCCCCGCGCGTCACATCGTCCAAGCGTCCATTGCGCTTATCTATTAAGAGGGTGAGATCGCCGGTGCGAAGTTTAATATGTGTGGCTTTGTTTTCCGCCTCAACAACACCGCTAATTTTGCCTAACATTCGCTTGGTTAAGTCAGCTGGTGATGCAATCATCCAGGTCCAGGTGTGAATTAATTGGCCATGGGCATCTGTCGCCGACAAGGCCAGGGCATCGTTCGTGCGCCAATTCCCGGGCAATTTCAACGTTAAATCACCTGACTGACCTGGTGCGATTTTTTCAGGCATCCCTCGGCCATTATTAATAACGCTATGAATTGCATTCGCGTCCTGGGGATCTGGAAATTTCCACAGTTCCCAATTAAAAGTCACGTCGCTCAAATTCGTAAAGTCATAACGGTTTTCAACGCGCAGCTTTCCATCAAATTTTTCAGGCAGGAAGCTCAGCTCACTTTGGGGTAAATACACCGGAGACCAGATTTCGCGGATAGCGTAAAAACTTCCCTCTTTCTCCCGGTATGGCCCCACAATGCCATCAGGTGCCGAGTTGCCTGATGTATCAAGCGCACCGGCCTGATCGTCACGTACTATGCCTTCGTCGGAAAACGACCAAATAAAACCACCCACCGATAAGGGATGGCGCAACATCTTGTTCCACCAATCATCCAAACCGGCACCGGCGCCACCGTCATATAGCCCATGCAAAAACTCGGTGGGCATAAACAATTCAGAACCACCAAACAGGCTGCTGGCACAACAGTCGTAGGTTTCGTAATGAGACGTATCAATACCACCGAACAGTGCCCACGGATGAATTACTGGCCGCCCTTGCCTATCCCAATGTTTGAAGTCAGCATCGAGTTCCGTATTCCAACCACCCTCATTGCCATTCGCCCAGATAATGACTGACGGGTGATTGTGGTCGCGCGCGATCATTTCTCGCACCAACGGTCGACCAGCCTCCGTGTCATACGCATCTTGCCAGCCGGTGAGCTCATTAATTACATAAACTCCCAACTCGTCCGCAGCCTTCAGAAAGTGTCGATCCGGAGGGGAGTGCCCCACACGGACGGCATTCATGTTCATTGCCTTGATCAACTCAATATCACCACGGCTGATCGCTTCGCTGGTGGTACGGCCAGAATCAGGCCAGAACGAGTGTCGGTTAGCACCTTTTAATCGAATCTTACGACCGTTGATATAAAAGCCATCGCGAGGGCGAACCTCCACCGTACGAAAGCCAAAGACCTCATCTACTTGATGCAGAGACTTTCTGCCATGTTTAAGTTCGAAAACCGCTTTATAACGTTGCGGATCTTCTGCACTCCATGGACGCACTCCATGGAGTTGGGCTGAGAGCTGCACTTCACGCTGGCCGGGTTTCACTACCGCCGAAAACCGACGCCCTAGCCGCTTGCCATCCAGGTCAGTGATGTAACCTTCAATTGAATCGGCCTTCTCGATACCATCAAGTAAAACCTGCGCCTGAAATTCACCGGTATGAGTAGCATCCAACGCAACACGCTCTATATGCTGGGAAGGCTTGGCCTCGAGCCATACCGGGCGATAAATGCCACTAAACATCCAAAAATCCGCACGGCGTTCGGCAAGATTAATGGATTTATTTGCGGAAAAACGCGTGACGTTAACGTCCAACAGATTGTCTTCGCCATAGCGTAATAGCTTGTCAACGTCGTAGCGGAATTCGTAAAAGCCACCGCGATGTACTGGACCGACAAGCGTACCATTAAGGCGTACCTCGGTATCAGTCATCACACCACCAAATACAATCTCAATTGCACGCCCTTTCCAATCGGACGGCACGGAAAAGGTGTACCGATATTGACCTTCGCGATCCGGAACATGCCCACCATCCCAATCGCTCCAATAACGATACGTACCAAATCCTTGCATTTCCCAGTTTGACGGAACTGGAATCGTTTTCCACTCGCCGCTATTGCGTCCTCCGCTGACCCGAAATTGCCAATCTACGGTGTGGTCCTTGTCTGTGCCACTCAGAAAATGAACTTCCGTGGCTTCAGCCAATGCCATATTGGTCAATGCCAAAAGTACAAGAAACCATATTGAACGTGCGATCATTATTATCTCCAAATTCTTTAAGCTTGACTAAAGCCTCGTTATCTTTTTCATTGTTTAATTAACGCCAAGATTAATAAAACCAGGCATATAAAACGTGAAAATTAATTGCTCTTTCCGATTCTTGTTATTAATTCCCCCAATTTTGTTAATGCCGGGGAGGTAAAGGGTAATAATCTGCACAAAAAACAACACAATTTTAATAACGTTAAATAGGTATTCAGCAATTTCACACTTCACTGGATCATGGAAGACGTTATCCTCCACCTCCCTACGTAGGGCAGAAATTTTTCTACAAGTGTTAATAAATGTCTACATATGTCAATTAAAATTACATCACGACCAGAGCTAATCCATCGTCGCGCCTGACGCCTAACCTACACAATCTTTTTAATAATCACAATCAGTTTGAGACGCACATGAAAAAACATCCACTTGCTATTCTATCTTCGCATTGTATCCATCCGCCGCGCCGTTCGGCTTTTGTTCGCACATGCTTCACGATGTGTATTATTTTATTAACGGGCTGCGGTGAAAAAACTGTCAGCACAGATCATAACGCGACACAAACCAGTAGTGCCGCCAGTAGTGTGTCGCTGGAGATCAAGCGCATTAGCGCACAAGACGCTCAAAAAACCGCCGCGACCATTGAGTCGCAAGTTGAGTTAACACTGGCGGAAGGCATTACCGGTGAACTCTGGGCCTCTGAAGAATTGATGGGTGATACGGTCGCCATTCACGTCGATGACAAAGGTCGTATTTGGGCTGGCATTACCCAACGCAGTAATAACTCGGAATTTGATATTCGCCGTGCCCCTGACTGGGAACACACCTCGGTTGCCTTCAGGAATATTGAAGAGCGTCAGGCCTTTTTGAAAACAGAATTAGCGCCCGGAAAAAACTCACACAGCACATTAGTTCCAGACCGTAATAAAGATGGCAGCCACGACTGGCGCGATCTGGCAGTAATGACTGAAAAAGTGATTCGCCTGGAAGACACTGCCGGCAGCGGCAAAGCGGATTTTGTACAAACTGTGGTGGAAGATTTTAATACGGAAGTGACCGATGTTATCGGCGGTATGTTTTACAGCGACTTGTTGGACGAATTGTTTGTCAACATCGCTCCGGACTTCTGGCGTTTGAAAGACACCAACGGCGATGGTCAGATGGACGAAAAAGAATCGCTGGCGCACGGCTATGGTGTACACATTGGTTTTAGCGGTCACGGTATGTCAGGCGCTACCATGGGACCCGATGGAAAACTTTATTACAGCATGGGAGACATAGGTACGGTGGTTACCGATGCCGATGGCAAAACCTGGAACTATCCCGATCAGGGCGTAATTGTGCGCAGCGAGCCGGATGGTGGCCACTTTGAAGTTTTTGCTGCCGGTCTGCGCAATATTTATGAGTTCTCATTCGATAAATACGGCAATTTTATCAGCGTTGACAACGACGGCGATCACGTCGGCGAATACGAGCGTGTGGTGCATTTGATCGAAGGTTCCGACTCCGGCTGGCGTATTAACTGGCAGCTGGGTAAATATAAAGATCCAAAAAATAACAGCTATAAACCCTGGATGGATGAAAACTATTACAAGCCGCGTTTTAAAAACCAGGCCGCGCATATTTTGCCTCCGGTTGCGCCCTACCACTCAGGCCCGACCGGTATGACCTATAACCCCGGCGCCGCGTTTAACGATCAATGGAAAGATCATTTCTTTGTCGTGGAATTTGTTGGCTCCGCCGCGCGAGCCGGTATCAATGCCTTCACTCTCAAGCCCAAAGGTGCAAGTTTTGAGTTAGCAAGCGATCAAAATATTTTTCGTGGCGTACTAGCCACCGGCTTGGATTTCGGCCCGGACGGTGCCATGTACATGAGCGACTGGATTGAAGGCTGGAACCTCAAACAAAAAGGCCGTATATGGAAGTTGGACACACCCGATACCGCCGGCAATGAAATCCGCAAAGAAACCCAAGCCCTGCTTGCGGAAGATTTACACCAACGCAGCGGGGAAGATCTGGCCAAGCTACTAAGCCACGGGGATATGCGCGTGCGTCAGAAAGCGCAATTTGTGTTGGTCGATAAAGGCGAGCGCAGCCTGCTGGAGAACCAGGCACAAGCTGCCAGCGATGAATTTGCACGCATCCATGCGATTTGGGGCCTCGGTCAATTATTGCGCAAAGATGCGAAGGTTGATTCAGTGCTTATTGCCCTGCTGAAAGATGCCAATAGTGAAATTCGTACACAAGCTGCAAAAGTCTTGGGTGACGCTAATCACGCGGCCGCAACGGATGCGTTATTACCGCTGCTAGGCGATAAAGATCCACGCGCGCAACTGTACGCAGCCCAAGCATTGGGCCGCATCGGCGCCACATCCGCTATCGCACCCATAGTTAACATGCTTGCCATCAATAACGATGAAGATGTTTATTTGCGTCAGGCCGGTGCCATCGCGCTGGCACGTATCGGCGACGATGTGGCCGTCGGTCGTTTGGCGACACATCCATCGGAAGCCGTACGTATTGCTGCGGTAGTTGCCTTAAAACAAATGACCAGCCCTGCCCTTGCCGTATTCCTTAACGACACAAGCGAATACGTGGTTACCAACGCGGCGCGTGCTATTAGTGATGACACACTGGTCATCGAAGCGCTTCCCGTTTTGGCTGCCTATCTGGATAAACCCGTATTTACCAACGAACCCCTATTACGCCGCGCCATCAATGCGAACGTCTATGCTAACAGTGAAGGTAGCGCTACCGCTGATAATGCCAAGCGTTTAGCTCGTTTTGCTGTACAGAAAAATATAGCCGGCGGAATACGAGCCGAGGCAGTTCACGCCTTGGCAAGCTGGGGTGAAACCTCGGTTTATGATCGCGTAACGGGCGCTTATCGCGGTGCCATAAAGTACCCGGAAAGCGAGGCCATTGCCGCCCTGAGTGGCAGCTATAAAAATCTTTTGGAGGATAGCGAAGCGAATGTGCGTGAGGCAACAGTGCATACCATCGCCGATTTAAATGTACGCGACGTTAATGGTCAGCTGGCTGCAATGGTGACCAAAGATGCTGCCCCACATGTGCGCATTGCGGCGCTGCAAACGCTAGAAAAATTCGCGGTAGGAAACATCGGTGACCTGGTATTATCCGCCATAAAAGATAAAAACCAAAACGTACGGATGGCTGCACTGGCGTTGGTACCGGAACTGGCTCTACCTGCTCCACAAGTGGTCGAAATGCATAGTTTGCTACTCAAAACCGGCACTATTGGTGAACAGCAGGCCGCGCTCTTGTCGCTGGCAAATGTAAAAGGACCGGAAGCGATTGCTGTGTTTAAAGATCAACTGGAAAAATTGATCGCTGGCAAAATAGCACCGGAAGTGCAACTGGAATTAATCACCGCCGTGGAAAAAAATAATGTGCCGGAATTAACCGCGCTACTCGCCACTTACCAGAACAGCAAAGATAAAACCAAACCATTGAACATGTTCCGGGAATCCTTATTCGGCGGCGACGCAGAAAAAGGCGGGAATATCTTCCGCTACAGCAATGCTGGACAGTGCGTCCGCTGCCATAAGGTAGGAAGCAGTGGGGCCGACGTCGGCCCAAACCTAACAACCATCGCCAAGACACTATCGCGTGAACAATTACTGGAAGCATTGGTAGATCCGGGTGCGCGCGTAGCGCCAGGCTTCGGGCCGGTATCCGGCATGCCACCGATGGGTATGTTGTTAAAACCGAATGAGATACGCGATGTGGTGGCCTACTTATCAACCCTCACGAAGGATGTACACCAAGGCCATTAAACAATGGCTGGCACCAAACAAAGTACAGTCGGTCCGGTCGTGCTCTTATTGGAAAATTTGCAATGGATTAAAAGCAGGTATTCTAAAAAGGAAAAACCCCACACGCTACGTGTGGGGTTTGGTGGGGAGCGCTTAGTTACCTCAACGAGGCCTACAAACTAATAAAATTAATTGCGTGCAAATCGCTTGCGAATCAAGAACAGGAAACCAAATGCAAAAATCAGAAACATTGGAAAAAGCGCAAGGCTTTGCAGTGTTAACTGACCCGCTGTCAACTCTACGGCTTCGGCAGGAACACCGCTGGCGATAGCTTCAACTTTCGCATCATCCAACCAACCGCCGATAACCGGGTTCCACATACTCATAGAGAACATACCGGCACCTCCCAATAAGGACATACCCAACGCCCCGGTCCTGGGTTGATACTCGCTGATAAACCCGATCATAGTTGGCCAGAAGTAAGTCACACCCAGCGCAAAAACCATAGCGGCAATATAAATCATATCGCCTGATGCGTTGCTCAACAGAAAGATACCAATGGTTGTGACAATGGAAGACATCAATAACACACCCACTGGATTAAGCGCTTCTACAATCGGGCCGGCAAAAAAACGACCCAATGCCATTAACCCGGTCACCAGTGCCAGCACTAGCATCGGGTGGGCGCCAGATGCGCCAAAAATGCGGTCAACCCATTGCTGGGTGCCAAACTCGGACGCAGCGGTTACTGTCATACAGAAGAACATAAAGATAAACAATGGGGAGAACAACGCTTTGATATTGGTTTTGGTGGAAGTTTCCGAATTCGCCATGTTCGGGAAAGGCTGACCGAAAATCATCATTCCGTAAATAATTGTCGGGATAATCATGATTGCAATTTGCCAATGCCAATCCAGTCCCAATTTGGTCATCACGCTGGACACCAATGCACCAATCACAATGCCACCCGGAAACCAAACGTGGAATTTATTGAGCATGGCCGTTTTGCGGGTGTGATAAATATCCGTGATCAATGGATTACACGCCGCTTCAACCGAACCATTAGCGAAGCCGATTAAAAAGCTCGACAACAATAACGACCAAAACCCGGTTGCGGAAATGGTCAGGATCAAACCGAGCAGATGGCAGACAAACGCCATATACATCAGCGTGCGCGCACCCACATGATTGTAAATCAAGCCACCAAACATCATTGCCACCGGAAAACCGAGGAAGGCCATACCGTTAATCCACCCTAACTGGGTGTTGTTAAAATCAAAATCGGCACTCAGCTGGGTGAGGATACCGGCGCGAATCGCAAAGGTCATTGCCGTCACAATCAGTGCGACGCAGCAAGCAATAAACAGTCGCTGCGGATTAATGGTTGCGGGGGATCCGTTCATAAAATCTATACCTTTTTATTGTTGCTTGGCTTGGTGTCGTTGGTTGTTGTCAGACAAAAACTACCGGGCAGATATCCCGGCAGTTCATAAACAGGGAATTGAAAACCAGTGATCAGTACTCACAAACTTCTTGTTTATTTTTTACAAAATAATTTTTGAAGTTTTTCGCCGTTTTATCCATGCAACCTTCCAAATTTAATAAAGTCACGCGGCGAAAATCCGTTGGATGGCTCTCTGCTTGCAGAGCGATATAGCCGCCGCTATTGGGCGTTCGGTCGTCCCATTGCAAATGGGTATATTCAAGGACTTTTTTTCCATTAATAATGTGCGCAGCTTTTTCGCTGCCATATACCACCAGCTCAGCAGTTACCCACTGGTCACCATGATAGGTATCGCTGTTAGAATTAATAACGTGATCTTCAGTAAACTTTCCGTTGAACACTACATGGGTTGCAGGTGTGCAAAGATTGCCGGTAGAGCGCGAATTTACGCCATCACCACCTAACAATTGATACTCTATGCTACCGGGGAAGTCTTGTTTGAGTTCCATGGATTTAGGGTCTTGAGTGTGATACATAATACCGTTATTGCGGTAAGCCCACCCAGGCCCACCTTTCACCTGATCACCTACAAAACGGTACTCTACTTTCAAACGGTAGTGGGAATACGGCCCACCGTTGTAGAAGATGTGACCAAAGTGACCATTGAAGTCCTCGTATTGGTCGTAACGCATCTTCATCATGCCGTCTTCAACACGAAAGGTATTAAAAGCATTGTTATTCAACTCAAAACCGCTGATTTTAATGCTCCAGTTATTTAGATCCTTACCGTTAAAGAGTTCAACCCATTCTTCTTTGTCAGGATCTTTTACTGCTTTCTTTTCATCGGTTACCGTTACTGCCAATACCAACATTGACATAGTACAAAAAAATACTGCCATGATGGTTTTCTGTTTGATACTCGTGTGATTCATTACCTATTCTCTTTCTGATCTATTAAATTTTTTGCGCTTATTACCAGGCGAGGCCAACCATTTATCTTGAGTAATTTCTCCTGTTCAGGATGAGACCAGAAATTAACATGGAAAACAAAGACAGCAATAGAAAAATACCGACACCACCGCCACCGCCCTGACCGTTGGGCCTTGATGAAGAGCTGGAAGAATTAGTACTCATAGCACTTGATGATAAACTTGAAGAGCTAACAGCGGCAGTACTCGACAAGGAGCTTGAAGAGCTGACACCGCTAATGCTTGATGAAGAATTGGAAATATCCCCTGTACCTAAATCTGTCAGTTTTCCATATACGATACCTCTTCCGGCAGTGCTCATATATACCGTGCCAAAGGTATTCATATCACCTATTATAAAATTACCATTTCCAGGGCCGCCATACTGATGTGCAGCATCATTTATTTTTACCCACGTGTTTCCTCTATCAATAGACCGAAAAATTCCCGTGTCGTTATTGACCGCTCCCCAAATATAAATTGCCGGGAAGTCAGCACCATCTGCTGCTTTACCAAACCCAACAGCACTAGCATAAGTCACTCCAGAAACTAGTGCGAAGTTTTCACCAGAATCTGAAGAATACGCCAAACCATTATTATAAAGCGGCACCCACACACCGCCTTCTATGCCTGGAACAGCTCTAATCAGTTTGGAATCATTTGAGCTTGGTAGTGTACCTATCTGATTAAATGAAGCGCCTGAATCAAGGCTAACCATCATTTTGTTACCATTAAGAGCATACAGTTTATTACTGTTAACCGTATCAGCCACCACCCTTGCCCCGGGCATTGATAACCCTTCAATCTCTGACCAGGTTACACCCCAGTCTGTCGTATAAAAACTTGATCGTAATTCCTCTCGATCTGTGGTGGATCGGGGACTGTAGATCAACGTTCTACCATCGGCTGTGAGCGTACTGTAACCATAAATTCCATTATCAAAATTAATCTTCTTCCATGTTTTTGCAGTATCAGTTGAATAGTACAAAGATGAACCTACTCGAACCATAAGGCGGGGGTCACGATAAGCAAAGGATATACTCGTTTCTGTACCCATTCTTGGGGTATGGATAGGGCTATACTGAGCTGCATTTTCGTGAACAAATCCATCATAATCACCGATCACCGAAACCAATGGGCCACCCGGAATACTCACCAAATCCAAAGGAACCGTTTCTTCAATTCCAGCTACCCAAAATGACCACACCACCGGTGAGGCATCAATATCCTGTGCTTTAAAAATTCCGTTACCCGAAGTCACATAGATATTTTTGGTATTGAAGGGATCGAATTCCACTGAACCAGCCCAATGAATAGAGTTACCATCAATCCAATCGATACCTTGTGTATCCAGAACAAATCCACCGTCCATAACATTGATCCAATTTTTTCCACCATCACGACTTGAAAAAATCTGATCACCCCAAGCATTGCCCGAAGCATTACTATATTGAAACTGATATGTGTTACAACTCGATATAATTATGCGATCCGCGTCATTAGGGTCGACCGTTATTCCTCCAAACGCATTGGAAAATCCTGCTGGGGTAATATTCGTCCACTGTTTAGTAGCGGGAGAATATTTCCAAACCTGTCCCTTAGTCATGGGTTCTGGTTCGGTCCAATGAGCATGTGGCCCTGCACCATTTGCATAGGTAATCAATAGATCACCCCGCTTGTCGAACACCGCTCGTTGTGGCATCAGATCAGAAGGCCCACCACTGATTGCGGCAAAGGTTTTTCCGGCATCATCAGAGTAGTAAAAGTTGGCGCCGACCGAAGGAAAGCGAGAAACCCCTACGAAAATATTTTTTGCCGCTTCGCCTATTCCATTTGAAGGGTCTAGTGCTATAAAACTGATGCCAGTTTCATTCGGGGTAGTTGTAATATCCAGGCCGTTCAGTCTTGACCAGGTGGCTCCAGCATCTGTTGATTGAAATAAGCCATTCCAGCGAGTGCCTGCGTACAGAATGCTACTATTAAGAGGATCAACAACTAATTTTTCGCCTGTTTGTCTTCCCATGCCGTTGCCATGTGCTTTAAATTGATTCGACACATCAAAAATAGTGAACGTATTACCATAGTCACTCGACTTTAATATTGCTGTTTTACCACCATTAAAATAGGAGATCCCCACCAACATATACAGTACTGATGAGTCTTTTGGGTCCAATGCAATGGATTCTACCCCAAGGAAACTTACCTGATCTTGAGATACCCAATCAGTCAGCGCAATCCAGCGGGCCTTTTGATTATCCCACCGATATGCACCACCAACATCTGTGCGGGCATAAAATAAATTTTGCTCCGTTCTACTGGGTATAACAGCACTGACAAACCCACCGCCCCCCACTGCAACGGTATCCCAATAATAGTTATCAGCTTGGGCACAGAAACTAAAGCCATAAAGTGCAACAAAAGGCAACGCAGCAAAAATTCGCTTGAGTATTTCCATTATGTAACCTTAGATTTAATGCCGATGGTTTGATTGATTGAAAATTAATAAAAAACAGATGCAGCATTGAAGGTCATTAAACTAACTCTCGATGCTGCACCTGATATAAAAGCATCCATGCCAGGGGAGAAAATCGATCAAGCCGTTTACAGAATAAACGACACGAAAATCCTACC
>CAMPIG010000032.1 GCA_946886255.1 uncultured Cellvibrio sp.
TTGCCCAGGAACCGCCTTTTGCGGTGGCGCAAACTCCTTCCAGTATCGACGATATTTTTGGCTCTCCCTTACGAACCGGTCAATCCTTCGCTGATCCTTTTGTCAGCTCAGGTGCTATACCTGATGATTTCTCTCTTGAACCCGGCCTTGAGACTGATCCACTTGCGGCTCTGGACAAGTTGCATGGTGGTTCTCTGCAGCCCGACCCGCTGGGCCATGACCAGTCGCTGTTCGGCGGCGGCCACGATCCATTTCCAACGGATGATCAGCATTATTCTGGCGGCAGTCAGCTGGATTATTCACCGGGGCTTGATCAATCAATCAGTTGGCCCGACTCTAATCAGGAAAACATGATTCCTGAAGATTGGGAGGATGATCTTTTGGGAAGTGGACCATTGTCTGGCTCTCCATTTTCACCCCCTCCGTCAGCACCGTCGGCGCGGGAAATTAATCTTGAGCCTGTTCCTGTTGCTCCGCAACCTCGACCACAAAGACCGGCTCCACCGGCACGTGAAGTTACACCTCTGCCATCGGAGCACATACCGACGCCTGAACCAGTTACTCCGCCGCCAAAACCGGTAAAACCTGTTGCGGAACCCAAGCCCCAGGCGCCCACTAGACCCCAGGCACCTGTCAGCGTGTCATCGGTTGATCGGCGCCTGGTTACGGCGATGGGGCTCGATGTCAGCCGTCTCAGCGACGACCAGGTCAACGAAATTAGTGACATGGCCGGTGAACTTATGCGTGAAATTGTAGATGGCATGATGCAGGTGCTGCGCTCGCGTACCAGCATCAAAAATGAATTTCGTATGAACGTCACTACCATCCAGCCGGTGGAAAACAACCCATTGAAATTCTCTGTAGGTGTCGATGATGCGCTGGAGAATATGTTTATTAAAAAGACCAACGCTTATAAAAAACCGGTAGAAGCATTCCGCGAAGGTTTTCAGGAAATCGCAGAACATCAGATAGCCATGATTGCGGGTATCCGTCATGGCTTTGAACGCATGATGGAGCGTTTCAACCCGGAAAATCTGGAAAAGAACTTTAATAAGCAGGGCAAGGGTGGGGTTATTCCCGGGATGCAGAAAGCCAAATATTGGTCCAGCTATGCAGAATACTACGCCGGCTTTGTCGACAACATGGAATCCTCTTTTCAACATTTGTTTGGCAGCGATTTCGTGAATGCCTATGAGGATCAATTGCGAAAACTTGCCGCTGCGCGCAAGAAAAAATAATTAACGTGTTTATCTACATATGGAGAGATTGTTATGTCGTGTTTACGTGTGTTGCGAGGGCTCCTGATTGTGGCATTGGGTTTGTTGGTCCTATCAGCCTGTAGCTCATCCAAGAGCCGTGTTGGCGGCGTGTTGAATCTGGATACCGACCTGAAACTGACATTTGAAGTTGATAGCAACATTAATCCGGACGATAACAAACGTCCATCACCGGTGTTTGTGCGCCTTTATCAACTTAAATCGGCTACATCATTTAACAAAGCAGATTTTATTGATCTCTACGAGCGTGATGAAGAGTTGTTGGGAGGCGACATTATCAGCAAGCAGGTGTTAAAACCGATTGCACCTGGTGAAGCCCGAACTGAACGGTTTGTCCTCGAAAGTGGCGTGACCCAGATTGCGCTTTACGCTGAGTTCTCTCAGTACCGGGGTTCTAATTACAAAGTAGTTTTCCCGGTCACTGCAAACAATATCATCCGGAATGCGGTTACCGTGAAGATTTCAGGAACTGATATTTCCATTGTAGAAAAATAATTCAACCCGTTAAACGGGTTTCATCGCAGCGAGATTACTATGTCATTAGACAGCAGAGTGGTTTGGTCTGAAGGAATGTTCCTGAATCCTCAGCATTTCCAGCAACAGGATCGGTATATTGAGCGTTACGTTGACAGCAAGTGTTCAGCCTATGGTGCATACGGCTGGGGCGTGCATGAGTTTGAGGTTGACCAGCAGTTATTGAAGCTTGGAAAAATCTCCTTGCTGCATGCCAGCGGTATTTTTCCTGACGGCACCCCCTTTAATTTTCCTGAAACAGATGATGCACCTCCGGTATTGGAGGTGCCCCCCGGTATCCATAATTGTGTGGTTTACTTGGCTGTTCCGGTGCGTCGGCCAGGTGCTGTTGATGTGCTTCCCAAAGACAACTCTCAAGGTTTAGCTCGCTATTATTCAAATGAACTCCAGGTGCGCGATGTGACCGTGGAAGGTGGTGATAGCCAAACACTGGATATTGCCAAATTACGTTTACGTCTGTTATTGGAGACCGATGATTTAAGTGGCTATGCCTGTATTGGTTTGATTCGTGTTGCAGAAGCGCGCGATGACAAGGATATCTTATTGGACGAGCAATACTTTGCTACCTGCCTGGATTGCAAGGCGGTGCCGCGGCTGTCCGGTTTTATTCCCGAATTGGCCGGATTGTTACATCACCGTGGTGAATCTATTGCTGGGCGTTTAGCTGATGCGCGGCGGGGCGGTACGGCGGAAATTGCCGATTATATGTTGTTGCAGTTGGTCAATCGTCTTGAACCTTTTGTTAATCATCTAGCTAATATCAAAGGTCTGCATCCGCTAGCTTTGTATTCCGAGTTTATGCAGATGGCTGGTGAACTGTCTACCTTTGTTACCAAAACCAAACGACCGGCCAGTTTTCCTGTTTATCTCCATGACAATTTGCAGCAAACCTTTACCCCGGTGATGAGTGCGCTACGTGAATGCCTGTCCATGGTTTACGAGCAAACTGCTATTGCGTTGAACCTGGTAGAGAAAAAATATGGTATTCGGGTGTCGGAAATTGCCGACAGATCATTGTTGTCTTCAGCCATGTTTGTATTGGCTGTGCGCGCCGATGTTAAGGATGATGTCATTCGTTCCCGCCTGCCGGCTCAAATCAAGATCGGTCCGGTTGAGCGCATCAGGCAATTGGTGAATGCCGCCATGCCGGGCATTGTGATCAAGCCACTGCCAGTGGCTCCACGACAAATCCCTTTCCGTTCCGGCTATACCTATTTTGAACTTGATCGTCACAGTGAATTTTGGAAAGAGCTGCAACAATCCGGTGGGTTTGCATTGCATTTGGGTGGTGATTTCCCCGGGATTGAGATGGAATTTTGGGCTATACGGCAATAATTTTTTTACGTAGCGAACCTGATAGATAAGCGAACCTGACAAAGGGAGCGTGCAATGTCTCCGGACGATTCTGATAAAACCGTTTTCAAACAACCTGTGCCGGGGGGCGACCGCACGGTCATGCGTCCTACACCCGGAGGTCGGGCTGGTTCGCAAACCAGTGTCCCGCCAGCATCAAATATTCCTCAGCCCGGGCGAGCTTCTGCCGGCCCGAGCCCAACACGCGCACCAACCATGGATGCCGGGGCCGCTTATTTTCGCACCGACCAAGGGTTAAATCCGCTGGTTAATGCGGCTTCTACATTAATCGCCGTCTTCGAAAAAACCCGACAGTCTTTAAGCCATCCTGACGTTGGCGGGTTGCACCAACGTTTGGTGAATGAAATTAAAGCCTTTGAAGCGCGTATTCGTGATCAGGGGGTACGCCAGGAAGTCATTCTCTCGGCGCGTTATTTAATGTGCTCTGTGCTCGATGAAGCAGTCCTGAATACACCTTGGGGTAGCGAGAGCGCTTGGGGCCAGAGGACGCTTCTGAGTGTATTTCATGGAGAAACTTCCGGCGGTGAGAAGTCGTTCCTGATCCTCGATCGTATGCGTCAAACGCCGGCGGACAACCTCGATATTCTTGAATTGTTTTATATCTGCCTGAGCCTGGGTTTTGAAGGCAAATACCGATTGATGAGCCGTGGGCGAGATGCCCTGGACCAGATTCGTGAAGAGCTGTTTGCTATTATCCGGCGCCATCGAGGTGAATACGAGCGAGCACTTTCGCCCCGCTGGATGGGACTGGGGAACATGCGTAACCCTTTGACTGAATATATTCCTATGTGGGTTGTTGTTGCGCTGGTACTGGTGATCCTGTTCTTCGGTTATTCGGGTTTCCGTTATTGGTTGTATGTTTCAGCAACACCGGTAACCGAAGAGCTAATCAATATTTCGACAGAAAACCAAACACCGTAATTTGCCCGCCATGTGAAGGCGTGGCTACAGGTTGGGGCCGCCACGGAGTATAAAAGAGATCAGGTTTCTATGAAAAAAATTGGACGTTTTTTTACCAATCCCATTGTTATATCGCTGTTCGGCTTGTTGCTGATATCGTTGTTGATATGGTTTGCCGGTCCCTATATTAAATTTGGTGAAGCCAATACCGCTCCCTTGGGCAGTGTGACCGCACGCCTGGTTGCCATTATGGTGATCATTGTGCTGTGGGGGTTAAACAATCTGCGCATCCAGTTGCAAAACAATAAAAGCAATCAGTCATTGGTGGAGGACCTGCAGCAGAATAATACCGACTCTCAAGCCAATATTGTTTCTGAACAAGCCACCGAAGAAATTCATCAAATCAACCAGCGTTTTACGCAGGCCCTTGCGACGCTCAAGAAGCTGAAATTTAAAGGCAAAGGTAAAAACAAGGCGCTGTATGAGCTGCCCTGGTACATCATTGTCGGTCCACCGGGTTCCGGTAAAACCACCGCTTTGGTTAACTCCGGACTGGATTTTCCTCTAGCCGAGCAATTCGGTAAAGGTTCGTTGCAGGGTGTTGGCGGAACGCGCAACTGTGATTGGTGGTTTACCAATGAAGCCGTATTGATTGATACCGCCGGGCGCTACACTACGCAGGATAGCCACCGTGTCGTTGACAGTTCTGCCTGGGAGGGCTTCCTGAATCTGCTCAAACGTAATCGCCGTCGCCGTCCCATCAACGGCGCTATCGTGGCAATCAGTTTGCATGATCTGCTCATTCAAACTGAAGAAGAACGCATCATGCATGCCAAGACAATTCGTATGCGTCTTGACGAGCTGATGGATAAACTGGAGATACGTTTCCCTATTTATCTGCTGTTTACCAAATCAGATCTGGTATCCGGTTTTAGCGAATTTTTTGAAGATCTGGGTAAAGAAGAGCGCGATCAGGTCTGGGGAGTTTCACTACCCAATGCGCCTAAAGTGGCACAGAGCCCTGATTTTGATTTTCTTCATGAAGAGCTGAGCAAACTTTCCAGCCGTTTATATGATCGTGTGTTGTGGCGGATGCATCAGGAGCGAGATGTAAAACGTTGTGCGGCCATTGAGGGTTTTCCACAACAAATGGAAAACCTGAATACCATCGTCGAATCTTTTGTTAAACAAACGTTCGTTCAAAACCGCTACCAATTCCAACCCTACTTGCGCGGTGTTTATTTCTCCAGCGGTACCCAGGACGGCACACCGATTGATCGTCTCATGACATCCGTCGCCGCCAATTTTGGTTTTGCGCGCGACGTAGCGCAACTGCCAACACAGCGGGGCAAAAGCTTCTTTATTTCACGTCTGTTCCGTGAAGTTATCTTTCCTGAGGCGGAACTGGTCGGTGTTAATACACGTTATGAGCGCATTATCCGCTGGTCTCAGCGGGCTGCGTATGTGGGCCTGGCAGCGCTGACGCTGATTGTTATTGTCGTGTGGAGTGGCAGCGTCACACGTAACAAGATGTATATGTCTGAAGTAAACACCTACGTTGATGAATATAAAGAAGAAGAGAAGCGCTTGAGCCGGTGGAACAGCGATATTCGTACTGTGCTACCACCACTCAATGCACTGGCCAAAGCCAGCATTGTTTACAATCAGGAAAATCATCCCTGGTTGTCCGGCATGGGGCTTTACGATGGTCGCGTCGATGCAGAGGCGAATCGCAGTTACGAAGTCAAACTCAAGACATTATTTTTGCCCAAGTTGCTGGAAACCCTGGAGACGGTGCTAAGGCAGGGAGATCCTGAGGGAGACTTATACAATACCTTCCGTATCTATGTGATGTTCAATAAACTCGAACACATGGAAAAGCCAATCATCAAGGAATGGTTTGAATCATACTGGGATAAAGTTTTCCATGGCGAAGGTACTCGCAGGCAGGAATTGAAAGCTCACCTGAACGCGTTGCTTGAGCAAGATTTACAGCCGTCGAATTTAAATGAGCAACTGGTTGCCCAGACGCGCGCGTCTTTATTGCGCGTTCCGGTATCGCAACGGGTTTACAGTCGAATCAAATCGCACTCTGAGTACAACCAGCGTGTTGATATGCTGAACTTCTACGGTGAGTCTGTCCGCACGACTTTCAAGATGGACGAGCGCGCGCAATCTGCATTGTCTATTCCCGCGTTGTACACCATCCAGGGTTATAAAAACGTTGATTTCTCCGTTGATTCACCAGTGGTCTCAGATGTAATTAATGAGCGTTGGATTCTGGCTGATGAAGATGACAAGAACGTTGATTTTATCAATCAGGATCTGGATGAGATCAGCGAGCAGGTAAAAGAACATTACCTCGCGGATTACACCAAAATCTGGACCAATGTTTACGACAGTTTGCATGTTGCTAACTTCTCCAGCCTGCGTGAAGTCAATGATGTATTAACCAGCATGGTTGATCCGGTTTATTCACCCTTGCTTTCAGTATTGCAGGTGGGTAAAACCAATACGCAGTTGACACCACCGTTGCTGGATAATCTGGCGGATAAAACGGCTGAAGGCACCAGAACAGATCGCGCTGTGGATTATCTGGCCAGTAAAGTAGAAGGGACCGTGGTTGATAAGCGCTTCCATGAATTGAATCTGCTCTTGCAGGAATCATCTCGCAGTCCTGCGCCCATTAATGCCACTATGCAACGCCTTGAACAGCTCAAAGAATTTGTTCAGGAAATTACGCTGGCTCCGGACCCAAACCAGAAATCCTTCGAAGTCGCCAAGGCGCGTTTCCAGAGTGGTGCGGCTAATCCCATCACTGCATTGCGGGCTTACGCAAAATCGACGCCTGAGCCGGTGCAGCGCTGGCTTACCTCCTTGTCGGATGAAACCTGGCGGATTGTGTTGCAGTCTGCGCATCAGTATGTCAATTCAGAATGGCGCGCGCGAGTTTATAGCCCGTACGCACAGGGACTGGCGGGTCGCTATCCGTTAAATCGCTCATCGAATGATGAGTTGGCTTTGCTGGATTTCAGCACGTTCTTTAAACCTCAAGGAACCATTGACCAATTCGTTAAAGAATTCATGGAGCCATTTATTGAAACGCGTGGTAACTGGGCTAATCGCTCAGTTGATAACTACAGTATCGGATTCTCTTCGACTGCGATTAACCAGTTACAGCGCGCGGCAAGTATTCGCAATATTTTCTTCCGTCAAAACCCTGAGACGCCCAGCATCAGTCTTGAATTGCGTCCTTACACGATGAGCAGGGATGAAGCATTATTTACCCTGGACCTGGGTGACCAGCGTATTACCTACAATCACGGGCCGAAGTTCTGGAAGCCGGTTGTCTGGTCTGGCGATAACGATGCCCGCCGTATTCGGGTCATCTTCGAAGACCTTAATGGTTCAGTCTATGATCGGGCTTACACCGGTCCGTGGGCATGGTTCCGCTTGATGGACAATTCAGACATTAAGGCAACAACGCAGTCGAACGTCTATTTAATTACCTTCAGTACCGGTAGTGGCGGCGGTGCCACTCCGCGCAAGATCGTTTACGAAGGTAAGGCAACGAGCATTCATAATCCGTTTAAAAACGATTTGTTGGGTGCGTTCAGATGCCCGGAGTCTATTTAAGTGAACCAAATGAAACCAATCGGACTGTTTGGCAAACTACCTGCTCACGGAGACTTTATCTACCGTGACTTACCGAGCAACTTTATCAATACCTGGGATGCCTGGCTCCAGGGGTATATAGGCAGCTCACAGGAACAGATTGGTGAATCCTGGCTGGATATCTACCTGACAAGCCCGATCTGGCGTTTTGCCTTTTCCGAAGGTGTTATTGATCAATATGTCTGGGCCGGCATCATGCTGCCCAGCGTTGATCGGGTAGGGCGCTATTTTCCCTTTTCGATTGCTACGCGGTTACCATCCGGCCTGAATCCTTTGGAGTTAATCAACCAAAATCGTTGGTTTGAATCTGTTGAAGATGCAGCGTTGAAAGCACTTGAGGGCCAATTGCAAATCGACGATCTGGTCGAAGAAATCAATCGTCATCGCCTCGATCAAACCTGTATTTATGCCCCGGCTGCACCATCCACCAATAAATCAGGTTCCATCATCAAGATGGATTTCGAGGAGCAGTCACCGCACTCCATGTACTCCTGGTTACTTGACACATCCTTGCGTGAAAGCTTGTCGAGTTATAGCGTATGGTCCACCCAAGGTTCACAACAACTCGAGCCTTGCTTGTTTTATTCTCGGGGCCTTCCTCAGATGCGTGGCATTGCCGCTATGATGGATGGCCAATGGGACTTTCGGGGTTGGCACGAACCCTACCGGCTTAAACCTGTGCAGCAATAGAGCACGCGTGCCACTAGCGGAAATAGTGAATGACAGATACAACTTTCAGACGTCCCATTGTATGGAAAAGCTGCGCCCGCACTGATGTGGGCGTTGTGCGTGAAGTCAATGAGGATGCCATCTTTGAGAAAGCCGAGATCGGTCTTTGGGCCGTGGCTGATGGTATGGGCGGTCATCAAGTAGGTGATATAGCCAGCAGCAAAATCGTGACAGCATTGAGTGCGTTGACGGAGCAGGAAAGTCTGAGTACCTACATTGATGCGGTCGAAGACTGCCTAATTGACGTCAATGAAAATATGCTGGAATACGCCCAGATCATGTTTGAAGAAGGCACCATGGGCAGCACCCTGGTCGCCTTGATTATAAAGGGGCGGATCGGAGTTTGCCTATGGGTTGGCGATTCGCGCCTGTATCGTTTTCGCAATCAGCATCTGGTGCAAATTTCCCGCGATCACAGCCAACTTGAAGAGATGATTGAGTTAGGTTTGATTTCCCGTGAAGATACAGAAAATCATCCGCAGCGCAACGTAATAACCCGGGCCGTAGGGGTAGAAACGCCTTTGTATGTGGACATCAATGTATTTACCACTCAGGTCGGCGATACATTTTTGCTATGCAGTGATGGTCTTTATACAGCGGTCAGCGAAGACGATATTTATCAGGCAATGTTAGTGCGCGACGTCGAGCAAAGTGTTGATATGCTGGTCAATCAGGCTATTGCCAACGGCGCGCCTGATAATGTCTCCGTCATTGTGGTACAAGGCAATCACGGAAAGATTCCCTCGGCGGATGACACTCAAGGATAGAATGAAGGTAATGTGGTTGAATCAAGATGAATAATCCGGGCGATAACGACAAAACGCGCATCAAAGCGCCGGCGAATAATGCTAACGATAGTGAGGACAAAACTCGCTTTGCTCCGCCCAAAAAAAGTCAACCTCAACCGGAGGATGGCGGAGATAAAACGCAGATAAAAAACTCGCCAACAACCAACGAAGCGCCCGACAAAACCCGAATTAAATCCGTTGGTGACGGCGTAGATAAAACTCGTGTAATCCCTAAAAAAAGTATACCGCAAGCGGAAGACCGCCCCGATAAAACCCGTTTTATTCCGCCCAAAAGACCAGCGCAGTCTTCAACGTCCCCGAAGAAAGATCAGGATGTTACCCGCGTTGCACCTGACACGCTGGTTGAAAACAGCGAGCCTGCCAGTGATTACGGCATCATCAAGAACCGTTTTGTTTTTGAAGAACTTCTTGGCGCTGGTGGTATGGGAGTGGTTTATAAAGCTAAGGATTTATTAAAGGTTGAAGCACAGGACCGCGATCCTTATGTGGCAATCAAAGTATTAAGCGATGAGTTTAAGGCGCACCCGGAAGCCTTCATAGCGCTGCAGCGCGAATCGCGCAAAACGCAGCGAATTGCGCATCCCAATATCGTAAACGTACACGATTTTGATCGCGATGGTGACACGGTCTTTATGACCATGGAATACCTGGACGGCAAACCATTGGACAAACTGATTAGCCAATATCGGTCTATCGGTTTGCCAGCGGAAGAAGTATGGAAAATCCTGAATGGCATTTGTTCGGCACTTATTTATGCTCATGGACAAAACATCATTCACTCCGACTTCAAACCCGGCAATATTTTTGTTAACACCAAGGGCACACCCAAGGTTTTTGATTTCGGTATTGCGCGTGCGGTAGCCAAAGCCGAACATCGCGAAGACAGCCACGATGATCGCACAGTATTTGACGCGGGTAATTTGGGCGCATTAACACCGGCCTACGCCAGCCTGGAAATGCTTGAAGGTAAAACGCCGGATGTACGCGATGATATTTATGCGTTGGGCTGTATTGCCTATGAGTTATTTACCGGGGAACATCCCTACAACCGCGTTCATGCTGACGAGGCAAAACGCCAAAAGCTCAAGCCAAAACGTATTCCGGGCCTTACTAAACATCAATGGCGGGCCATTGAGCGTGCCTTGGCGTTTGATCGCGAAAACCGCACTGAGTCCGTCGAGGCATTTTGGGAAGAGTTCACACGAAAAACGGGGCATATCGGTAAGATTATCTTTGCCATATTGGTACTTCTGGCGATAGCTGGAGCTGCTTATTACCAGTTCAAACCGATTGAGGAAGCGGGCTTATCGGAAGATCAGGTGCGCAATCAAATTGAGCAGCAACTGCGCCTTGAAATGAAGATGCAATCTGTAACTGAGCTCTATGCAGCTGCATCCTTTACCCCAGCTTGGGAGAAGCAGTTGTGGGAAGAAGTACAGGAGCTGCGCCAACTACTCGGCAACGAGGATACATGGTTGGCTGAACAGGAAGCTAATATCTATCAGTTATACCTGAAGAATATTGAGCAGGCATTAACGGGCGGCACGCTTGACAATGCACAACTGTGGACCATTAACGCGGCTCGTTATACCGATGATAAACAGGCGCTCACTATCCTTGAACAGAGAATTGCCGAAGCATTGGAAGATAACAAACGCCTTGAGGCAGAACGAGAAGAACAACAGGCATTATTAGCGCAGGAGCAGCAACGCGCAGCTAAACAAGCCCAGGTTATCTCCGAGCGGAAGACGGCGTTTGATGTGGCACTCGAAAACGTCAACAAGCAATTGGCTTGTCGCAGCAATATCGACATGAAAGATTTTGATATTGCTATTACCAAATTGCGATCTCTTGACACTGGTCGATATGACCGGGAGGAGCCGCGTATTACCCGGACACTTGCACAGTGTATCGAACGTATCGGTTCATCCTTTCCAGAACGTGGCGAAGCAGCAAAAATACAGGCGATGCGATTATTTAGAGGTAACGCTACGATTGCAGGAATCAAAATAGTTCCCAAAGATCCCTGTAGCGCCTCGCTGGCAGGTTTGGGGGCGCGTGGCATGGGAACCAGTTGCCGCGATCGGATGGCCGGCGTCAGTCATGCACCTGCAATGGTGGTTATCCCCGGCAAAGGGAGTATTAAAACGTTTGCTCTCGGTAAATACGAAATAATGGTCGATGAATTCAATGAATTCTGCCAGACAACAAAAAATTGCCCGACGATTACCAGCACGGATGATAACCTGCCGGCGACTAATTTATCGCTGGCCAATGTCAATGCTTACATCAAGTGGTTGAGCGATAAATCAGGGCGACGTTATCGTTTACCGACGCTGGCAGAGTGGCAATATGCAGCCAAAGCTGGCAGCGGCCGTGCCGATCCTAATCGAAACTGTAAGCTTAATTCTCGTGGTATTCAAAAAGGTAATGCTTTGATCAAAGCAACGATCGGGCAACAGAATACCTGGGGTGTGGTAAATTACCTCGGCAATGCGCGTGAATGGGTGAATGATCGCGGTACTTATCTTGCGGTTGGCGGTTCTTTTGAAACGGCCATGGAAGAGTGTGATTTTAATAGCAGTGTTCTTCACGATGGCCGCGCAGATGCAATCACCGGATTCAGGATATTGAGAGAAATAGATGGATAATCACCTTATATCCCATTAGCAGGCGGAAATTCCCTATGCTGGAAACAAAATATGCAGCGGTCATCAAGAATCTGTTTCAGGAATATTACAAACGCAATATTTCTATGGGAGAATACCGCGCCCAGCGCAAACGAATTCTTGATCAAATGGATGAA
This sequence comes from uncultured Cellvibrio sp., assembly GCA_946886255.1. The sequence goes on from CAMPIG010000032.1 coordinate 12,105, forward strand.
GAATATAACGGCACAAAGAATACCGAGCCAAACGGTAGTCAAGCGGATGATCAAGTGTTTTGATTAGGATTGTGTGTGCGAGATTCAATATCTAAATATTCAGTAGTACAGCGAGAAATAAAGGTAAAAATATGGAACTGGTAACGTTTTTCCAATCCGGCGGGGCTTTCATGTACCCGATTCTGGTCGTGATGGCATTGGGGCTGGCAATAGCGCTGGATCGGTTGTTGTATCTGTCGCGTACAGCAAAGACCACGACAAAGATCTGGAAACAGATTAACCCTATGTTGAAAGCGAATGATTTCGGCAGGGCGCAACAATCTGTTGCTGACTCCAAAAATCCACTTGCGCGCGTGTTAAGTTATGGCTTCGCGCGCTTCAAGCCCAATGTAAAACGTGAGCAGATTGAATCTGCGATGGAAGAAGGTGTAATGGAAGTTATGCCTGAATTGGAAGAGCGGACACATTACCTGGCAACCTTGGCCAATGTCGCGACGCTGTTAGGATTGCTGGGCACCATTATTGGTCTGATTCAGGCATTTACCGCTGTGGCGGCGGCTGACCCGGCCGAGAAAGCAGACTTGTTATCGGCCAGTATTTCTGTGGCCATGAACACCACAGCGTTCGGATTGATCGTGGCGATTCCCTTGCTGTTATTACACTCCTACCTGGCAACACGTACCAGTAAATTGATTGATACCATCGAGATGGCTGCGGTTAAGTGCTCAAACCTGATGGTAGACGAGTAACCCATGAAGTTTCCCCGGCGAAAACATCTTCAGGAAGCAGTGGAGCTAAATATTACTGCGTTCATGAACCTGATGGTTATTCTCGTTCCATTTCTATTGATCACTGCCGTGTTTTCGCGCATGACAGTGCTGGAACTCAATTTGCCCGCGCTGGATGAAGCGCAGGAAAATGCCCAGGAAGAGCTTAAGTTAGCGCTGCAATTGGTTGTACGAGAATCCAGCTTTGATATTCAGGATGCTAATTTAGGGCTGATTCGCCGTATTGAGCGTAACCCGGACGCCGAAGACTGGAAAACATTTTCACAGGTGCTGATCGAAATTAAATCACGCTTCCCTGAAGAGCAAAATATTACGTTGTTGCTGGAGCCAGGTGTCAGCTATAAAACCATGATAGAAGTGATGGATCATGTTCGTAGTGCCGATGTAGTGCAGTTGGCCAGTCTCGAAACCGTTGAACTGTTCCCGGAAATTTCCATTGGCGACGCCCCCGCATTAACTATTGTGGAATCCGAGCAACCGTCCGCACAGGAGGTGCAGCCATGAAGATGTCACGTCGCGCCCGGCGTATGGAGCGTCATCACAAGAAAGCAAAGACACCGGCACTCAATCTGGTATCCCTGATGGATATCTTTACCATCCTGGTGTTTTTTCTGCTGGTCAGTTCTTCAAATACCCAACAATTACCCAGCAGCAAAGATTTACGTTTGCCGACATCCAGTTCACAAACGATTCCTGACGAAACACTGGTGATTGCGGTGACTCAGGAAGATGTTTTAGTAAAAGGCATCAGCGTTGCCAAGGTGGCGGAGGTGTTGGCTGGGTCGGATGAAGTCATACCGGGATTGAAAGACGAATTGGATTTCCTGGCGGCAGGTTCGAATCCTGCCGGCGCAGGCCAAGGTCGTCGAGTCACCATTATGGGTGACGAAAATATCTCGTATGATCTGGTTCGAAAAATATTGACTACGTGCCAACAAGCCAATTACACACGCATTGCGTTTGCTGCTGTGCAAAAAGCCAAACCCAAGGCATAGACGTAAAGGTTTGTTTCAGTGAATAGTAAAAAGATGGACTCGGGATGGCAGCAGTAATTACCTACAAGCGATTAGCACTGGATTGGCAGCCTGCAGACAAAAATACCCAGGGCTTTAACCGTCTTGCTGCGGTAGTGACGGTGGTAATTGTTGCTCTGGCGATTGGCCTGTCATTTGTGCCCGTGCCGGAAAAAGAACGTCGTGCCCGTGTAGAAGTCCCGGATCGCATTGCCAAATTTATTGCCCAGCGAGAAAAACCACCTGTTCCAGTCCAACCCCCGCAACCAAAGCCGGAACCCAAACCTCTGCCCAAAGTTGAACCAAAGCCAACGGTGGAGAGGCAGCGTCCCAGTGAAGTAGAACGCAAGCCGCTGACAGAAACTGAAAAGCAAGCACGCGAAGTAGCAGAGCAGAGCGGTCTGCTGGCCTTGTCTAACGAATTAAATGATTTGATGGATACTACGGAAGCCAGTGCGCAAGTTGCCGGAAATCTATCCGAAGATTCATCAGGAGCCGATGCTATTGCTGGTCACGATGCCAATGTCATTACCGCTGGTGTTGCTGCTGGTGGGGGCGGGGTGGATTCAGGACGCTACACCGGTCAAGTGGGCGGGACCCAATTATCGGCTAGGGAAATCGCTAACGTCAGAAGCGGTTTGTTTACAGAGCATGATGACGAGGCTACAAACACAGCTGGAAAGACGGCCAATACCCGCTCTGGAAATGGTCGCTCGGAAGAGGATGTCACCATTGTCTTTGACAGAAACAAAGGCAGCCTCTATTCACTTTACGAACGCGAGCGCCGTAAAACCCCCGGCTTGCAAGGCAAGATTGTTCTCCAGATCACCATCGCGCCGAATGGAGAGGTCACCAACGTCAAGATCGTATCCAGTGAACTGAACAACCCGGCATTGGAAGCCAGACTTATCAGCCGCATCAAAATGTTTAAATTCGAAGCCCATGATGTAGACCCGGTAACAGTGACTTATCCCATCGAGTTTTTACCCTCATAAACTGTAGAAAAAAAGGACTTTAATGGTGATTTGGAAGCACATGACTTACGCAAATTGTAGTCGATTTCCTACAGCCAGCCGTGGCGCTAAAGGTTACAGTACCGCCCTGCCACCACTCACCGACTCACTGTCAGGAATCTGGCTTTTTGCCGGTGGCAGCCTCCTGAATCCGGGCTTCTATATATAACTTAAAGAGCAATTTTTAACGCCATCACATTTACACAATGTGACAGCTGTCATACTTCGTATCGCTTGAGGCAAGATGAATAATGCGCCTGCCCAAGCTTTTAAGAAAGCCGTCAAAAGGAGCAATCATCGTCATGACGATCATGCAAAAACCGCAATACTGGAACAAAAACTTTCTCATTATAGGACTGATTGCGGTGTTGACCGCCTGTGGCGGAGGCGGGGGTGGTAATGACAATGACCCACCACCAGTAAGTGATACCACACCTGACAACTTTACATTCACCGCTGTAACCAATGCCGATGTGAATGCAGTCGTAGAGTCGAACAGCATCACCGTTGATGGCATTAATGCAGCCACAGCAATCAGTATCACTGGCGGTGAATACAAAATTGCTTCTAGTGATTACACCACTTCAAATAGCACGGTCACTGATGGGCAATCAGTGATGGTCAGATTAACGACTACAGAAGCTGGCAATCAAACCAGCGAAGCTACCTTAACGATTGGTGGGGTCAGCTCAACCTTCACGGTGATTACACGTCCCGACGATACAACACCGGATACCTTCACTTTTCCCGCCGTCACTGGTGTTGCTGTAGATACACAGACAACCTCGGATACCATCACGATAAGTGGCGTTAATACGGCAACCCCAATCAGTATTGCCGGCGGTGAATACCGTATCGCCGAAGGAGCCTACACCAGTGCCAATGGCACGGTGATCAATGACCAGACAGTTTCCGTGAGGTTGACCAGTTCGACTGATACCAACACCGAAACGCAAGCAGTACTAACGGTCGGTGAACTCTCTGCGCATTTTTCTGTAACAACGGCACCTGATAGCACACCAACTGATTTCAGTTCAGAGCTACTGCCAATCACTAACGCACAACTGGGCGCAGTACTCACTTCAAATGCAATCACTGTTAGCGATATTGATGTAGCTGTACCAATTAGTATCTCTGGTGGCGAATACGCCATTGATGACGGTGACTTCACAGCAGTTGAATCTACTGTAACCGAAGGGCAGACGGTTGTATTGCGTGCAACCGCTTCTAGCAATTTAAATACACAGCAGACAGCGGTTTTGAATATCGGCGGTGTAGAAGGCAGTTTTGAGATTACAACGTTAGCGGATACCACAGCTCCAGTTGCTGAATTTATGTTTCCGCCACCGGTTTCTATGACGGAAGGCGATACCCTGAGAGTAAGGGGAAAAGTTCAGGATGATTACAGTAGCGTCGAGAGTGCGATCATAAGTGTTAATGGTGTTGAGCAGACACTAGCAATTACACGAAACGAGAATGGCACAGTTTCATGGGATGTAACTGTGGGGCTGGTTGAAGGCGAAAACACGTTGGTTGTATCGGCGATTGATGGTGAAGGTAATGATTCCCTCGATAGGGAAGGTGTGGCACAAGTAAAGGTTCACCGTGATCCCATGCTAAATAGTTTTCCTGATTCTGAACCTCCATTGCTTGCCCCAACAGCAATGGTATATGACAAAAGTAATGATCGATTATTAGTTACTGGAGATGAAACCATTTCAATAATATCCAGTATTGACGTACAAACAGGCGAGCGCAGCTTATTTCTTGACTTAACTCAAACTCTCGGTGCGATACAAGATCTTTTACTAAATGAAGACAACAATCAATTGTTCATCATGGATCAGGCTAGCATTGTAGCTTTGGATCTCGCAAGCTCAGACATTGTAGAAGATAATTGGGATGAAAGTTATTTAGGTTCCCCCTTTACATTTTTATTGGATGACATTGATGGGGAAAAGCTTATTGTTCCCAACACAAATAATCGCAACGTTTTAACGGTTCAATTAGATCTTTCTATACCTACTGTCCTTTCTGACAATAATGATACAGATCTTGGGGTTGGGCTTGAGGTTATTCGCGGAATAGCTTTGGATCGTACATATGGTCGATATCTACTTGCCAGTCCAACCAATCAAGTCGTATACGCTGTCGATCGTGTTAGCGGTTATAGAAGCATATTCTCTGGTATGGACGAAGGCAGTGGAGATGAATTTTCGCCAGCTGCTATTGGATATCTTCGCCGGATAATCGTTGATGAAAAACGACAACGAGCAATTGTTGTTGAGGATGTGACTGGAAAAATATTTGCTGTTCGATTAAGCGATGCTTCAAGGTCCATCATCAGTTCTACAGGAATTGATGAAAATAATCCTATGATTCGAATATATGGCATGGCAGTTAAAGACTTTGATTCTTATATTTTTGTTAGCGATCCAGACACCGCCGCTATATTTGCGGTTGATATAGAAACAGGACATAGGGTCTACTTTTCTAAAAATTAATACGTGCAAGGAGGAAAAGAAGCTGACCCACCTTGATAGCAAGCCTCCTTTGATTCAAGAAACCACTTAACCGAAAGCTCCATTGCCTATACTTTTCCCATGAATCAAAAGTCACCTTTTATGAAGCGATCTCTCCAAACGCGCAAAGCCCTGTACCTAGCAATAACTGCTGCATCACAACTGATATTGACTCCTCAGGTATTAGCTGGTCCGGAAAGCGGGCGAGTTGTCGGCGGGCGCGGCTCGATTGATCAATCAGGTTTGAATACTACGATTCAACAGCAAACCGATCGTATGGCGATTGACTGGGAGAGTTTTAATGTAGCAATTGATGAGCGGGTGCAGTTTGTTCAACCATCATCTTCATCGCTGGCTCTTAACCGGGTATTGAGTCACACAGGTTCGGAGATTCATGGCCGTATTGAGGCTAATGGTCACATCTTGCTGGTGAATCCAAACGGTGTTTTCTTTGGTGAAAATTCACATATTAATGTCGGCGGCATGATCGCCAGTGGGTTAAGCATAGATCCGGCAGATTTTATGAGTGGTGAATTCACGTTGACTGCTCTGGAGGGAAGCGAAGGCAAGGTAATTAATTCCGGCATTATAAGTGCGGCAACAGGTGGTTCAGTTTCCCTGCTTGGGCAACAGGTAAAAAACGAAGGCGTGATTTCGGCAAGGCTGGGCGCAGTGAGCCTGGCGGCGGGTAAGGAAGCTGTCATAACCTTCGACCAGCAAGGGCTGGTAGGAGTGCGGATTACCAAAGAAATTTTGCAGGATGAGTTAGGTGTTGATGTAGCGCTAATCAATAGCGGCGAGATTTCTGCGGAGGGCGGCAGGATTCTGTTAAGCGCCAGCACGAGTCAGGATATATTCTCTCAGGCGGTGAATCATGGTGAGTTAAATTCTGCAAGCAGTGTGGTGATGCATGAGGATGGCAGTTTCACCCTGGGCGCAGGCGCGGATGTGATTAATACCGGCTCACTTGATGTGTCCAGCAACCTTGGTGATGCAGGGCAGATTGTGGTTATCGGGGAAAATATTACCCACAGTGGTCAGGTTCGCGCGAATACGGGTGCAGGCAACGCCGGGAATATTGAGTTACACAGTGTTGACACAACACGTCTCTCGGAATCCGCAAATATAGTGGCGGAAGCAGAAGCTGCGGGTACCGGCGGTAAAATCAAAATTCTGGGTAATAAAGTCGGGCTATTCGATGAAGCCCAGGTAAGTGCCTCGGGCAGTCATAGTGGCGGCCAAGTGTTGGTTGGTGGTGATGAAAGCGGCATTAACACACGCATTCGTAACGCTGACTTTATTTATCTTGGGAAAGATACACAGGTTAGTGCTGATGGGATATTGGATGGCCATGGAGGAAAAATTATTACCTTCGCTTCGGATACTGCCCGCATTCATGGTGAATTGAGTGCGCGTGGTGGTAAGTTTGGTGGTAATGGTGGGTTTATTGAAACTTCGGGATTAAAAGGGTTTGAATTATCCAGCACGCCTCATATTTCCAGCCCCACGGCAAATGGTGGGACATGGTTGATTGATCCATACAACATCGCCATCTCCGGCAGCGATACCAACAACATACCTGTAGTAGATGATGTCTTCACCTCCTCAGAAACAGGTTCTGTCGTAAATTTTGATACATTAAAAGCCGTTCTAAATGACGCAGGAAACGAAGGTGTTGTAATTATCAGAACGGGAGCTGGTGGTGATGGCGAAGGAAATATTTCTCTTCTCAGTAATATTGAATATGACATAGATCAAGGAGAAACTACTACATTACGCTTAGAAGCTCATAATAATGTCGTTTTTGGAAATAATCGTTATATAAAAAATGCTTCTGATAATTCAGGTAAATTAAACATTGAGCTAATCGCTAATCTTGATGGCGATACCAACAACGGCGGCAACATTATTTTCAATCAAGGAAGCTATTTAAGAACCTCTGGTGGATATTTTTCGGCTGGTGTCAGATTTGATACTAATGAACAAGGCGAATTGGTTGCCCGACCAGAGGATATAGCAACACCAAAAGGAAATGATTTCCTTGCTTATGAAAATAATGACAATGGCTTCGCTACTATTGATACTTCAACCGGAACTGACGATATAGGTGGTGCTGTTACCATCAATATGGGTGGTGGAGTATCGGTAGGCTCCGATATCATAAC
>CAMPIG010000033.1 GCA_946886255.1 uncultured Cellvibrio sp.
CACCGGCACCGATACTGCTGGTCAGCACGCCGATACACCTGCGCGCCTTGGTCAATGCCGAATTACCCATGCCCGACATTGCCGGTGTAGTGTCGGCAACCGCGCCGCTGGATATCGATCTCGCCACCGCCACTGAAAAGTGTTTTAACACGCCGCTGCGCGAAATTTACGGCTGCACGGAAGCGGGCAGCATGGCGACGCGAGCGTCTACCCAAGCACAACAATGGCATTTACTGGATGGCTTTTCCCTGTCCGCCACAGATCAGGGGTTTGTCGCCCGCGCACCGCACCTGGCTGAAGCGGCGCTATTGCAAGATCAACTGGAACAGCAGGACGATAACCACTTTTGATTGCTGGGCCGCAACGCCGACATGATCAACGTCGCCGGTAAACGTGCCTCCCTGGCGGATTTAAGTTTGAAATTGCTGGCGATAAATGGCGTGCACGACGGCCTCTTTTTCTTACCGATACGCGACACGGCCAATCAGCGACCGGCGGCACTAGTGGTTAGTGATCTAACTGAAAAACAGATTCTGCAACAACTCGCTTTACACATGGACCCGGCGTTTTTGCCACGCCCGCTACGCAAGGTGGATCGTTTGCCACGCACTGAAACTGGCAAATTAACCCACGCTGCTTTGCAAACCTTATGGAGCCAAACCCATGACTGATGGTGCCATGCATTACACGCTCCTGTTTTCGGTCCCCCAGGAACACCCGTCATATGCCGGACATTTTCCCGGCAATCCGCTGGTGCCCGGCGCGCTCTTGTTGCATTGGATGGTTGAATTGCTCAAGCAGGAAAAATTCGCTGTGTACCTGATTAAACAATGCAAGTTTTTGCATATCGTCAAACCCGGTGATCAATTGCAATTGCAAATTTCGACCAACAACGACAGTTTGACGGTGGCGATTTTCTGCGCAGATATACCCGTGGCCAAAGCCCAATGCCTTTATCATCCAACGGATACAAACCATGAGTGATGACTGGCGGCAACAGCGCGAAAAAGGTAACCCGTTCGTCCTGGCATTGCTGACCTGGGTGGCACTCAACCTGGGACGCGGCGCGATCTATGTGATGCTGTGTCCGATCGTATTTTATTATTTTTTATTTGTCGGCCGCGCGCGCAGGGCATCACGTCAATTCCTTGCGCGAGTGCTGGAGCGTCCACCACGCTGGTGGGACATTTATCGCCACTTGCTGACTTTCGCGGTGGTATCCATGGATCGCATTTTGTTTCTCGCCGGGCGTGAAAAAAAATTCCAGTTGGAGATACACGGCGGCGAATTGTTTACGTATTACCGAGACAAGGGCTGCGTGCTGCTCGCCGCGCACTTCGGCAGTTTTGATGCAATGCGGGTGATGGGCGTGCGCGAACAGGCGTTGCCGGTGCGCATTCTGTTGGATATCCAACACAACCCCAACGCGCTGACGTTAATTCAGCGGCTCGACCCGCAGCTGGCCCAAGGGGTCATCGACGCCCGCACACCCGGCCCGGCACTCGCGCTACTGCTGAGCGAATGCATTGCCAGGGGTGAAATGGTGGGCATCATGGCGGATCGCGGTGGCAGTGGCGAGCGCACCGTGTTGCAGAATTTCTTCGGCGAACCCGCACCGTTTCCGGTAGGCTGCTGGCAGCTGGCAAGCGTATTACAAGCACCGGTGATCGCTTGTTTCGGGGTGTACCACGGCGGCAATCGTTACGCACTGCACTTTGAACTGATCACGGAACGTCTGGGCAGCGGGCGGCGGGATCGCGCCGAGGCCATCGCACAAGGCATGAATACTTACTGCCAGCGCCTGGAACACCACGCGCGGCAGCATCCGCTTAACTGGTTTAATTTTTATGATTTCTGGCAGCATGACTCCACTGGCGATCACTGATTACACGCTCACCACCTGCCTGGGTGCCGGACGCGCCGCCAATTGGGACAAGATCGACCGCGCTGAAAGTGGATTGAAACCCTGCGACTTTTTTGACATCACCGATCTGTCTACCTGGATCGGCGAAGTGGCCGGTGTGGATCAACAAGCATTACCTGCTCGTCTGGCCACCTACGACTGCCGCAACAACCGCCTGGCCTGGCTGGCCTTGCAACAGGATGACTTCCTGGCCAAGGCCAGCCAGGCCATCGAGACATACGGCGCCGCTCGGGTCGGGGTGTTTATCGGCACCAGCACCTCGGGTATCCACCAGACCGAACTCGCTTACTTTGAATCCCGCGATCACTTGCCTGACTGGTATCACTATCGCTCCACTCACAATGTATTTTCGGTAGCGGACTTTGTGCAGCAGGCGCTGGGCGCACGCGGTGTGTGCATTGCTATCTCCACGGCCTGTTCCTCCAGCGCCAAGGTATTTGCCTCCGCTTACCGGGCCATAGCCACCGGCATGTGCGACGCGGCGATTGTGGGCGGGGTGGATTCCCTCTGCCTGACGACACTCTATGGTTTCCATTCGCTGCAACTGGTATCACCGGATAAATGCAAACCCTTCGATAAGGATCGCAGCGGCATCTCCATCGGTGAAGCCGGCGGTTTTGCCTTGCTGGAAAAAGATGCAGACAGCTCTCTGGCGTTGCTGGGCTATGGCGAAAGTGGCGATGCTTACCATATGTCTTCGCCCCATCCGGACGGCGAGGGCGCGTTGCTGGCCATGCAGATGGCGCTGGGTAAAGCGGGTCTCGCCAGCGAGGATATTGATTACATCAACCTGCACGGCACCGGCACACTGGCCAACGATGCCGCCGAATCCAGGGCCGTGGCTCAGCTCTTCGGCGAACGCACCTGGGCCAGCTCCACCAAAGGCTGGACCGGCCATACGCTCGGCGCCGCCGGGATCGTGGAAACCGGCTTTTCCCTGATGAGCATTACCCACAATCGCATTCCGTCCAATCTGCATTTGCAACAACCGGACGCCGGGATGCGTATCGCCTTGCCGCGCACGGTCATAGATCAACCTGTGCGCCGGGTGCTGACCAATTCCTTCGGTTTCGGCGGCAGCAACTGCAGTCTGGTGGTGGGGGAGCGCGTATGAAAGTCTTTGTCGACGCGATAGGTTTAGCAGCGCCAGGCTTGAATAGCTGGCAAGAAAGCCTGCCGGTATTGCGCGGAGAGCGGGTTTACGCTGCCCATGAACTGGAGCGCTACAAGCCGGAGCAATTGCCAGCCAATGAACGGCGCCGCGCTACCGATCTGGTGCGTATGGCGTTCCGGGTGTGTGAAGACTTACTGCAGCAACGCCCCATAGATATTTGCCAGTGTGCCGCCGTGTTTGCTTCATCCGGTGGTGACTACCCGATCATCGACCAGATCTGCAAAGCCTTGTGCGAACCGGAGCGGCTGGTGTCCCCGACCCAATTTCATAATTCCGTGCATAACTCCGCTGCTGGTTACTGGAGCATCGCAACCAGCAGTCGCGCACCGTCCACCAGCATCTCGGCTTTTGATGACAGTTTCAGCGCCGGGCTGCTGGAGGCGGCCAATCTGTGTGTTATCGAACAGCTGCCGACAATCCTCGCCGTTTACGATATAAAACCGCCCGAACCCCTGCAGAGCAAGCGCCCCATAAGCCAGGATTTTGGTGTTGCCTTGTTACTCTCGCCGACAGAATCTGCCAGCAGCCTGGTGCAATTGACCTTGGCTATTGTTCAACCGGCAGAAAGCACGCCGGCACAATTGGCACCACTGGAAGCCATGCGCTTGCGTAATCCCGCTGCGCGCAGTCTGCCGTTGCTGGAGTTCATTGCAAGGCAACAATCGGGTCATATGCTGCTCGCGGCTAACAACAATCCCGCTCTAACCATTGAGGTGAAGCCGTGCCGTTAACGCGCCGCGAAATTGTCGATCTTATCCCCCACGGCGAAAGCATGTGCATGCTCGATGAAGTCGTCAGCTGGGACAGCGAACGCATCCACTGCCGCAGCACTGACTTCGCGCGCACCTCCAATCCCTTGTTCGAGAAAGATCAACTGCACAGTGTCATGCTGATTGAATACGCTGCGCAGGCGGCAGCGGTCCATGCCGCGCTGCTCAACAGCAAGCTGGGTGAGAGCCGGCCGGCGTATCTCGGAGCGGTGAAGTCCGTTGAATTACTGGAAAGCGCGATAGACAACAACACCCCCATCGACATTGATGCGCAATGCCTGCTGAACAACAGCAGCGGCGCTATCTATGATGTGCTGGCGCAACAGGGCCAACAACCGGTCATGCGCGGGCGCCTGGTACTGAACCAGCCCCAAGCATAAAAAGATTCTGCTGTCGCTAAAACTTCTCTACTATTCCCTCCCATCAAGCCGCTGATCCAGACATCAGCGGCTTGAGCCACCTTTTCCCTTTAGAACGCATTGTTTAAGGACATCCTATGAAAGCTATCTCTTTTGCCTGCGCTGCTGCGCTGATGTGTTGTGCCATCTCCGCCCAGGCGCGTGATGACATCCAGGACTACTCTATCGCCGACGCCCTGGCGACGGAAAACGCCAAAAACATCCTTGGCGATAACATCAAATTCTATTTCGGTGCGCAAAAACACGGCCCGATCAACAAGCGTTTCGGAGAGTTCGGCTCCAATAAGAAAACCAATGGTGTGGGCAAATCTGATCGCCAGGCATGTGAGTGGGTCTTTTTATCTGCGCTGAAATCCCTGCGTGAACGTGCAGAGAAGGAAGGTGGCAATGCGGTGGTGAATATCCGCTCCAACTACCGCGGCAGCACCAGCACCAGTACCGATACCTTTAAGTGCGGCTCCGGTGCGCTGATGTCCGGCGTGGCTTTGCTGGGTGATGTGGTCGAACTCAAGTAAACCTTGTGGGGCAGCCTTCGGTGCTGCCCCTCGCCATTGAGTTATTCCGGCAACTGATAGAAAATTCTGACGCCTCGTTATACGTGGCCCATCAGCTAGCCCAAATAATCACTTCCCCTGGAGGAAAGGATGAACGTTCTACGTCGTGCGCGCCTTTGCGCTTTTTCCCTGTTACTTATGTTCAGTTACGCCCAGGCATTGCATGCCGAATCCAGCCCCGTGCTGGAGGCCGAGTTGCAACCGTTGAGAAATGCCTTTGCCGGCGATGTTGCCCAGGTTCGGGCGGCGATCAGTAAACTGGAATGGACCGGTATTTCTGACCCGGAAATCTTTGATGCTGCCGCGGAGCGTCTGGAAGCAAACTACAAGGCGCAATCGCCCGCTGCGATTGAACTAAATTCCTGGCTGGCCAAGGGTCTTGCCTTGTCCGGCAATCCCAAATACCAGCCGTTGTTTGACAAGATCCTGGCGATGAAGACGCGCAAGAGAAAACTGCGCGAGCATGTAGAGACTGCATCCCAACGCCTGGCTGTTAACCAGATCTGGAATCCGGTTATTACAAAGGATAATCATCTTGCGCAGTCTCAGGCTGAGCTGGATAAGCTGCGAATCAGGAATATGTTGCATGCGAATCTGCCGGATTTGGTCAGTACGGGTACTCGTCTGGTTTATAACCATCACAAAACGGATGTTGAGTTGATGGATGAGGTGCATGGGATTTTGGCTGCGCAGTATAAGAACAGTACGAATCCGGAGCATCTGGATGCGATGGCCTGGATGTGTCGCACGCTAGGTGAGTCGGGGAATAGTAAGTACAAGGGGACGTTGGAACAGATTGCCAAGGATAATGCGGCGCACAAAAAGGTTAGGAAGTATGCGGAGAAATATGCGGATTATTTGTGATATAGCCAGCAGGCTGTCGGATAGCCTGCTGGGAGTGGCAGGATGATGACCCTTCCCAGCTAAACGGCTATCATCGCTCACCCCGAAAAATGCGTAGGATGATACGACCCATGCCCCAGCCCCGAGTTCTGGTTATCGAAGACAATCGCGAAATTCGTTTATCAGCGCGGTTTGTTTTGGAGGACCTTGGGTATTGCGTTACTGAGGCGGAGAGCCCAGCCCAAGCATGCGCTTGGTTACTACAGGAAAAAGCTGATTTATTGTTGCTCGATATGAACTTCGGACTGGACACGACTTCAGGAGAAGAGGGTCTGGGTTTTTTAAGTTGGTTACAGCAGCAGGCTTGGGATATCCCGGTAGTGGCCATGACAGGTTGGTCCAACACCGAACTGATCGTAAAAGCGATGCAATTGGGCGCGGGCGATTTTATCGAGAAGCCATGGAATAACCAGCATCTGCATCAAGTATTGCAGCAACAATTACAACTGCAAGCACTCAGCCGTAAAAACGAAGCACTCTGTCAGCGCTTGCAAGATTCCGCGCCGGAGCTGGTTTGGCAGAGCGAGGCAATGAATCGCCTGATGCAGCAACTGGCTGGTGTTGCCGCCACCGATGCTAATATTTTACTGACCGGCGAAAATGGCACCGGCAAAAGTCAACTCGCGCATTGGCTGCATACACAATCGGCTCGTTCGGCCCACCCATTTATATCTGTCAACATGGGCGCGATTCCTGAATCACTCTTTGAGAGTGAAATGTTTGGCCACAAAAAAGGCGCTTTTACCGACGCCAAAGAACAGCGCATTGGCCGGTTTGAATTGGCCAAGGGCGGCAGTTTATTTTTGGATGAGATTGCCACGGTGCCCATCGCGCAGCAAGCCAAGCTATTGCGCGTACTGGAGTCAGGCGAGTATGAAATGCTGGGTTCCAGTCAAACTCAATACACCGATGTGCGTGTTATCAGTGCCAGCAATTGTGAGTTTATAAATTTGATCGCCAACGGCGATTTTCGCCAGGATTTGTACTACCGCCTGAACACGCTTGAATTCCGCGTGCCACCGCTACGGGAACGGCCGGAAGATATCACACCTCTCGCCCACTTTTTTGCGCACCGACACGGCCAGCGCTATCACAAGCCCGAGCTAAAACTTTCAAATTGTGCGCTAAAAGCATTACAAGACTATAGCTGGCCAGGCAATATTCGCGAGCTGAGCCATATGATGGAGCGCGCAGTTTTACTGACGCAAGAAGCCGTTCTGACCGGCGCACAGTTGCATTTACCCAACAGCCGCACCATCGCGCCCGATCGTTTGCCGATGATGACGCTGGAGACAGCCGAACTCCAATTAATTCATCAAGCACTTACGGAATGCCACGGCAATAAACAAAAAGCGGCCGATCTATTAGGCATTACCAAGTCGTCGCTTTATCGCCGGTTAGAAAAATATGACTTGGCCCACTGATTCACTCGAAGCCAAATTTAAATTCACCTTGCTCTTGTGCCTGATACTGCAGTGGTGCTGCTGCGCGTTATTGTTGTTCGTACTACCGCTCTGGCAGGTTGCGTTATTGACGCTCCTGTTTAGCAGCTTGTTAGCGCTACTGTTTAACAATCTTCAAGTCAAAATTATCACCGCCTTTCGCCGCGCCAGCATACAGCTGGAAGCGCTGCAAAATCAGGACTATAGCTTATTTGTCAAGCCTGTATTCAATACAGGAAAAATCGCGGAATTTCACCAGCAACTCAAGGCGCTGGGCCAATCACTGCAAGAACACAAGAGTCACTACGATCAGCAACTTCTTTTGCTATACCGATTAATCGACCAACTAAACACACCCATCCTGGTGTTCGATCACAAACTGCAATTGAATTATGCCAATACGGCATTTGCGGAACTTTTTGGCCGCCCATGGCAAGCGCTGCGCCATGCCTCACCGGCATTACTTGGCTTGCACGCGCAGCCCACCTGGCAATTTATTGATAAAGATAAAGCGCAACAATGGCAAATTCGCCACAGCCAGTTTTTGGATCAGGGAAAAAGCCACCAGCTGTTGATATTCATCAATATTCAATCCGCACTACGCGAAAGCCAATTGCAAGCCTGGCAAAAATTAATGCGCGTACTCAGCCATGAAATTCGTAACTCCCTTACACCCGTCGCCGCGCTGACACAAAATTTGATTTCTAAAGCAACGCGAGAGCGCGAACAACAGGCCTTGGAACTAATTGGTGAGCGTTGCCAGCACCTGCAGGACTTTGTAAGTCGCTACGCAGATCTACACAAACCGCTGCACTTGCAGCCACAATGGCTTGAAGCCAGTCAGTTATTTCGACGCTTGACGGGTTTATTTGCGGAACAGGAATTAAAAGCAACAGGTTTGCAACTTAAACTTTGGGCCGACCCGGTGTTATTGCAGCAAGTATTTATTAACCTGATCAAGAATGCCGTCGAGGCAGGCAGCCCCTCCGGAACAATTCAGATGATTTTTAGCGAGCATGGCCAACACACCGAAATCCGTATTCAGGATCATGGCCAAGGCATCGCCAACGTGGATAATTTATTTGTTCCCTTCTACAGTACCAAAACACAAGGCCAGGGAATTGGCTTAAGTTTGAGCCGCCATATCATTGAGCAAATGGGTGGGCAGCTAAATTTAAGCAATAACACTAAAAGCAATGGCGCTTGCGCGTTGATGCAGTTGCCACATCCAGTATAAATAACTCGCGAAGAGTGACACAAAGTCCGATATCGAAACCGGACCGTCCGATAACGGACTAAATCGCTCAAATTATTTCGACTCTAATAATAAATCCTTTACAGATCAATTAGTTAAATTCTGGCATAGCTGTTGCTATTTCGTAGCCATACTTTCGGCTACCATCATAAAAATTATATGGATATCCTCAAACCCAAAACCCACTCACCCTGGAAACGTCCTGTAGTTATCGTCGTTACGGCGGTGGTTATCCTTTTACTGTTCAGCGGCTTTGTTCTACAACCGCAAAATTATCCCAAAGTTGAACGCGACCAATTACTGTTCGGACATGTACAGCGCGGCGATATGGAAGTGAGCGTTGATGGCTACGGCGTGCTGCGTTCGTACAAACAAACCTTGCTCACCGCAATGACTGCCGCCACGGTCGAAGAAGTAATTTTGCGGCCGGGCGCGCAAGTAGAAGCCGATAGCATTATTTTGCGCTTGGGTAACCCCGAGTTATTACAGGAAGTTGAGGCCGCCCGAATGGCGCTAGCGCAAGAGCAGGCCAATTTACGCCGCCTCAAGCTCAACAACCAACGTGAACTGCTCGGCGAGCAAGCAACGCTTGCGCAACTTGACGGCGAATGGCAGACCATCACCTTACGTAGCAACGCCGAAAAAGGTTTAGCCGGTGCCGCCGTATCACGGCTCGCCTATCAAACCACCTTGTTACAACAGGAGCAAATACACAAACGCCTGCTGCTTCAAATGCAGCGCATCGAACAATTACAAGATGTCATGCACGAAGCAATCATTATCCAGCAGGAACAAATCAATCAAGCTGAAGCTCATTACCAAAATATGCGCACCCGCGCCGAGCGCCTTACAGTCCGTGCTGGTTTACAAGGTGTGGTGCAACGCTTGCCGGTTGAATTGGGCCAAAGCGTTATCGCCGGGCAGGAGCTTGCGCTCGTCGGCAGTGATAAGGATTTGCTTGCCCTCATCCGAGTATCGCAATCGAAAGCGGAACAACTACAAATAGGGCAAGTTGCGCAGATTAATACGCGGCGCGAACAGGTAGCTGGAACTGTCACCCGTATCACGCCAGAAATACGCGACGGCACTGTTGAAGTAGAAATTTCGTTTACAGATGGAGTACCTCCATCTGCTCGCCCCGAATTAAATGTCGATGCAAAAATTATTACGTCAACATTAAACAATGTGCTGTTTGTTGAGCGCCCTATCAATGTGCAAAGTCACAGTAGCAGCAAAATTTACTTGATAGACAGTACCCAAAAAAATGCGGTACTACACACCGTGCAATTTGGTGAGGAAGCCGATCAGTTTATCCAAATCATGAGCGGCGGTAGCGAGAATGACGAATTTATTTTGTCAGATATGGCACGCTTTCGCGACACAGACCATATCCGCCTGATGGACTAATCGGTGCTTGCATAACAAAAACTGAAGGAATGAATATGCGTAAACTGACTCTGACGATGACCGGCGTTACCAAGGTGTTCGCTACTGACGATATGGAGACACATGCCCTGCGCGGCATTGATCTTGAAATTTACAAAAGCGATTTCGTCTCCATTTGCGGCCCATCTGGTTGCGGCAAATCTACCTTGCTATCGCTTCTGGGATTATTGGATATACCGACCAGCGGCAAATACTGTATCGAAGATTCCGATGTTAGCCAGTTGACCCTAAGCGAAGCGGCGTATATTCGCAATGAAAAGGTTGGCTTTATCTTCCAATCATTTAACTTGATTGACGAGCTTTCAGTGTTTGACAACATCGCACTGCCCTTACGCTACCGTCGCGCCAAAGTAAGCGATAAAGATATTCACACCAGAGTAATGGAGTGCCTGCAAAAAGTGGGCATGACCCATCGCGCACAGCATAAGCCCAATCAACTTTCGGGCGGGCAACAACAGCGTATCGCCATCGCTCGCGCACTGGTTGGTGACCCGGCGCTATTGCTTGTTGATGAGCCAACTGGAAATCTGGATTCACGTAACGGCGATGCAGTGATGGATATGTTACAGCAACTGAACAATGACGGAACAACGCTGTGCATGGTCACACACGATCCCCGTTACGCAGACATGGCCAGCCGAAAACTGCATTTACTTGATGGAAAAATTATTGACGTGCAGTCGCACTCATCGGCCGTATTATGACCACGCGTGTCAATTTATGCGGCACCTCATCCGTATGTCGGCACGCATTGTTCTGTCTTGAAGGGAAATTTATATGCTTCGTATGAAGGATCTTCTTACCGCTTTTCATTCGCTCAGTAAAGCGAAAGGCTATGTGGTTACTATCGTACTTACGCTTGGTATCACGCTCGGTGCGGTGGTGGCGATGTTTAATTTGAATTATCAATTGCTGGCTGCACCCTTGCCCTATCCTGACGCTGATCGACTAATGGTGTTCAGTAGTGAACGAAGTGAACAAGGCGTATTAACGCCAGACCGGGGCATGCCCTATCCTGCATTGGTCGAGCTATATAAACAGCAGGATAATCATTTTTCACAAAAGGCATTGCTTGCTTACACCGTGTCTATTGAGCGCAGAATGCCTGATAGCCCAGTATTAACCACTGTCTCTATCACACCAGAATTTTTAACTCTGCTGCAAGCGCCCATGGCACTGGGCCGGCACTTCAATTCAGATGAGGGGCTGGACAGCATGAACCAGGTGGCAATCATTAGCCATCGTGCCTGGAAAAAGTACTTCCAACAGAGTAGCGATGTATTAGGTAAAACGCTGAATATTATGGAGATGGAATTCAAAATTATCGGTGTTTTGGCGGAAGATTTTATAGAGCCAGGCCTACATGAGTTTGGCGCACAGACCGATCTGTGGTTACCATTTGATTATGACGACATGCCGAAGCAATTTCAGCAGCGCTGGTCGACATTTTCCGACCGGACTTACCTGGTCGGATTAAAAAATCCCGACAGCGATGCCATGCTGGCCGAACAAGAAATAAGCAATTACCTAGCAGCTCGTTTTAAAAATGAAACTGCAAGCCTGCCAGGAATGGCCGACATGGAGATAAAAATGCGGCTTAAAACGTTTGATGAAATCATTCACGGTAATGCCAGCCGGCAGAGCTTGTGGATGCTTGCTGGCGTTCTCGTGCTACTCCTTATAGCCGCGACGAATATTATTAATCTAATCCTGGCACGCGCTGCGAACCAGCAGCGAGCCATGGCCATCCAAATTGCTTTAGGTGCGCAGAAAAAACATATTTTTAACGGGGTATTGGCTGAAATACTATGGTTGATTGGCGGGGCAAGTCTTGTGGCGGTGGCGGTGTCATCAGTTGTAATAGATTTACTAAAAATATGGGCCAAGGGACAATTGCCACGCTTGAATGAGTTACAACTCAATCCGCAAACACTGATTTTTGCAGTACTCACAGGCATATTGTTGGCCTTGTTATTTGCGACCCTTGTGAGCCGGCAGATTAATTACCGCGCGCTCAACAGTTTACTGCAGACCAGTGGCAAGGGTGTTGGTTTGCAAATCAACAAAAGAATCCGCAATCTGTTGATCGTAAGCCAGGTTGCGCTGACCGGAATATTGCTTGCAGCCAGCTTGCATATTCTCGTACAGAGCGTTGCCCAATTAACGCAACCCCTCGGCTATAACACAGATGACCAATACCAAGTGCGTTTAAGCATTGCCACTCTGTGGGAAACGACAACTCGCGAAGACCGGCGCGAATATTTTTTTCAATTGGCTGATAGTTTGCGCGCTCATCCTGGCATTGAAGCGGTAGGCATGGCGTCGAGATCGCCGGTAGATTATTCCGGGCCAAGCTATGAATCGATATTAACCGAACCCGGCAATACACATAGCATACGCACTTTGCGCAACTATAATGATGGCACTTATTTTAAAATCCTCGCATTTCCGTTAATCACGGGCCGTTACTTTACTGACACTGAGGCACGTAATAACGAAGATCTACTTGTTATTAACGAAACCTTGGCCCGACAATTACAGCCTGATGGAAAAGTGGTTGGAAAGTTAGTCTATTTCGCATCGGACGATTCCGCTACTGGCTTCCAGATCATTGGTGTAATAAAAGATTTGCAACTTCCCGGCCAAATTGAACCACCCCGCTTTTTTTTACCAACGATTGTCGAAGGGCCCGCATTAGTCGTAAAAACGAAGCCGAAACAACGATTATCAGCTCGGGAAATAAACCAAATAGCTGCAACCATTAACCCACAACTAAAAGTGTTTGAGATCCGTACGACTGCGGAATACATCAGCGAACTTACGGCGCACCAAAAAACCGCCGCAGGTTTAACGACAGCGCTCGCATTGCTGGCGTTCATATTGGCAGGGATCGGGCTTTATGGGGTATTAAGTTACAGTGTGCAGCAACGTCGTTTTGAATTAGGCGTACGTATGGCCATCGGGGCGCGCCCTTTCAGCATTTTTGCACAAATATTTAAAGACAACGTTGCGCCGGTGGCTATTGGATTAGTGGTTTCTATCATCGCATTGTGCGGGCTATGGCTTTGGGTAGAGCGAACGAGCTTCACCTTACAAACCAGCATCGCGGGGTGGTTGCTACCGACAATATTAATTATGGGACTAACCAGTGCGGCGTCGCTGCTTTCGGTATGGAGTATCATTTCCAAACCCGCGAGCAACCTATTAAAGAATGACTGAATAATTATCCACCCCCCTTAGTTTTAAGGAATGACTTAAGGAGGATATATGTTAGTAGCTTTAGCATGCTCACTTGGTAATATCATTTAGTACCAGAATAGAAGCCCTGTATTGAATTTTGATAATTTGCGTCAAGCTCACATCTGCGCAATATATTGCGACAGCACCTCAAACTTTTCCGCATCGTTATCCACAAAGCGAATCACGATCTTCACCACATTGGTTTCCGCGCGGTTTTCGCCGGCCTGGATGCTGTGGACGTAGCCGTTGACGCGGGCGAGGTCGCCGCCGTCGCCCATCTCGATATCAACGACGGCTTGGTCGAAGACGGTGGGCAAGTTGTCGTTGCGTTGCATCAGACCGCCAAGGGATTGCAGGGATAATTCGCGGATGACGCAGGCACAGGGTTTGGCGTTGTTGGAGAAACGCAACTGTGCCTTGCCTTTGACGCTCGGGGACTTGGTGGTGGGCTTGGGTTTAGCGGCGCCCCCGGTCAGCAGGCTGGCGCTGCTGACCGGGTTGGTGAGGGGGTTGGCTGATGGAGGTTGGGGTGCTCGCGCGCCGGTGAGTACGTCTACTGAGGCAAAGGCAATGCCCTGGGTGCTGGCTTGGCGGCCGGCGTGGGTGGGGGCCTTGCCGACGGCTTTGAGTTGTTTGAAAACTTTGCGCAGTAATTCTTCGGGCGTAAAGGGTTTGGTGAGGTAGTCAGATACGCCGGACTCGACCGCTTTGATGACGTGGTTACGGTCGCCGCGACTGGAGATCATCACGAAAGGTGTGGTGGCGCCCTGGTCGCTGCTACGCACCGCGCGCAGTAATTCTTCGCCGCTCATATTGGGCATCTCCCAATCCGACAGGATCAGGTCCATGGCCTGGCTTTTGATGGCCGCCAGCGCGCGGCTACCGTCCACTGCTTCATACACCTCGACACCGGGAATTTTTTCCCGCAGGTGTTTCTTGACCATGTCACGGATAAAAGTGGCGTCATCAACGACGAGGATACGGATAGCCATAGGCTATTTCCTTACACAAAAAAAACAGTGAAGCCCCGAAGATTTACCAAGGGGTTTTATTAGCCTAGACGATTTGTAACAGAATGCGACAAATCAGCGCGCTTGCAGATGGCGTACCGGTGCGTCGATGTAGGGTTCGTCCTGTTCCAGCGAGTAGCCGTTTTGTGCGGCTTCCACAGCGGTACGCATCCAGTAGATCAACTCGGCCGGTCGTTCGAGGACGGGTTCAGGCAGTTGGTAAAATGCTGACTCCACCATATCCGCCGCCGCAGGGCGAAAGGGCGACATACCCCGTTGCTCGTAAAGCGAGCGGGAATATTCGTCTGCGCGGAAGTACAAATGATCATTGACGATGATAGCGAACTGGACACCTTGATGGTAAACGCCCACGCCGTGAAAAATCCGCCGGTAAGAAACAGGCGCAACCCGAGCCATGCATTCAACTGCGTGAGCTACATAGTGAGTGCTGACTGCCATATCGACGCCTTTCTTATGGGGAGGTTTGGGGGTGAGACAGGGTCGTTACAACACATCGACCACTCCTTGTCCCGGTTGGTTTTGGTATACCAAAACTGGCAAAAACTCTAATGAGGAACACCGGCGAACGCAACAGGATTCTAAGAATGTTTCGCTAGTTCAAATGCGAAAGATTGTGATTTGCTGTATATGCTCGATGCGCCGCGCCTTACACCCCAACACCACCCCAATCACGCCTCAGCGTCGCGGGTAAATACCCATTCTTTCGGGCTCGACATGGCTTCATTGTAGGCATAGCCCGCCGTGGTGAAACTTTTGATGGCCTCAGGCTTTTTAAGTCGTTCGCGGATGATGTAGGCACTCATCATGCCGCGCGCTTTCTTGGCGAAGAAGCTGATGATTTTGTACTGGCCATTCTTGCGATCCTTGAACACCGGTGTGATCACTTCTGCATCCAGGCGGCGCCCGTTGATTGCCTGGTAATACTCGTGGGAGGCCAGGTTGACCACCACCTTACTCTTCAGCGCCGCCAGCTCTTCATTGATACGGTCCGTGATGATGTCGCCCCAGAATTGATACAAATTTTTGCCGCGCGTGTTGGTGAACGGCGTACCCATCTCCAGGCGATAGGGTTGGATCAGGTCGAGCGGTCGCAACAAACCGTACAGGCCCGACAGGATACGCAGGTGTTTTTGGGCAAAGGTGAAATCGCCGCGCGCAAAGGTCTCCGCTTCCATGCCGGTGTAAACATCACCTTTGAAAGCCAGCACCGCTTGCTTGGCGTTATCCGGCGTGAAGGGCATGTGCCAGTTGAGGAAGCGGCCGAAATTCAGGTCGCCCAGCTTGTCGCTGATGCCCATCAACTCAGAGAGCTGCGGCGGTGACAAATGGCGCAGCTCGTCGATCAGGGCCTGCGAGTGTTCGAGGAAATCCGGTTGGGTGGCCACCTTGGTCCGGGGCGGCGTAGCAAAATCGAGCGTCTTGGCAGGAGAGATCAATAACAACATAAATCGCGGAATTCCTGAGAAATGGCGTGCGTGGGTTTTACTCGGGCTTTAACAGTTCCTGCCACCAGTTCAAGGGCGTGACGCCATCGACTGGATCATAGACATTGCCGTACATCCAGCCGCATTCACCGACGACTTCGCGATTGAGGATGGCTTCGATAGCGGTGAAACCGCAACTGACGTGGATGGAGTACACCAGCATACGCGGCGTTTGCAGATCCAGTTCACCTCCGAGCTTTTCCAATTCTGCGGTCAACCGGTCGGCCAGCTCTTCGATGTTGCTGCGTGCGAACACGCGCACGCTCAGGTTGCCACTGCGCTGGGCGATCTCAAATTCCCGCGAGCGGGGCGAGAACCGGAGGACATCGCCGCTGGCCAGGCCTTTCACAAACGCGGGGGACTGCACCAGTTGCAGCTCGCCATTCTCCAGTTCTCGCACTGGAATTTTTTCCGCTATCGGTTTGCCCTGAGGATCAACCCCGGCAAACATCTCCACCATCTGTAGGGCTTTCATCACACATCATCTCGTCGCTGTTCAGTGGGAAGGCATTATAGCGGCGCCAGCCCGCCAGATCACAGTGATATCCCCTATGGATTGTATAGCGGACGCTTTGATATGAATCCCGGGTTGGTGCGGTGAAATACAGCCGTCATTTTCGTTGCAGTATTTGCGGCTGTTATGGGGTCTGTGAACCGATGCGCGCGTAACAAACATCACTTTGTCGGGGTAATTTGTGTGGCATCATAGCGGCCCTGGTCTTAAGGAGGACAATCATGAAACGACTATTAACCCTGTTGGGTTGCTGTATCTTCGCTGGCGGTTTGATCGGCTGTGCGGTGAACCCCGTTACCGGTAAAAACCAGCTTTCTTTTGTATCACCCGAACAGGAAGTGGCCATCGGCGCCAAGAATTACGAACCCAGCCAACAGTCCCAGGGCGGTCGCTATGTTGTCGATCCCGAGCTAACGGTATACGTCAATAAGGTCGGCAAGAAGCTCGCGGCAGCCAGTGATCGTCCGCAGCTGCCCTACGAATTTGTGGTGCTCAACAATGACGTGCCCAACGCCTGGGCCCTACCCGGTGGCAAGATGGCGATCAACCGCGGCCTGCTGACAAAGTTGAAAGATGAAGCGCAACTCGCCGCCGTGTTGGGTCACGAGATCGTGCATGCGGCTGCACGACACGGGGCCTCACAGCAAACCCAGAATATCCTCATTAGTACCGGCATGCTGGCAGCGGGTGTAGCGGCCTCCACCCAGGACTCGGAATACGCCGGTCTGGCTGTCGGTGCGATGGGCGTGGGTGCCAACGCCTGGATGTCCAAGTACAGCCGCAGCCATGAGCTGGAAGCCGATAAGTACGGTATCGAATACATGATTCGCGCGGGCTACGACCCCATGGGCGCGGTGGAACTGCAGGAAACCTTTGTAAAGCTGTCCGAAAGCCGCCAGACCAATTGGCTGGAAGGCTTGTTTGCGAGCCATCCTCCTTCACAGGAAAGGGTCGCGGCCAACCGGGCCATGGCTCAGGCTCATCCCGGTGGCGTGCGCAATAAAGCGGCGTTCGACAAAGCCATGGCGCAGGTGCGCAAAGATCAAGCTGCTTACGACAGCTATGAAAAAGCCATGAAGGCCGCCAGCGAGAAAAACTATACCAATGCCTTGAGCCTGGTGGAAAATTCCATCAAGCAGCAGCCGAAGGAAAATCTGTTCTGGGAATTGAAAGGCCAACTGCTTCTGCAACAGAAGAAAGAGAAAGAGGCGGTAACGGCCCTCGATAAAGCAATCCAGGCCAATCCGGAGTTCTTCCGTCCTTACGTCTACCGTGGCCTCGCTCATAAGCAATTGGGCAACACCACCCAGGCGGAGAAAGATCTGGTCGCCAGCCAGCAGCTTCTGCCAACGCAGTTAGCGGCCTACTATCTGGGAGAGATTGCTCTCGGCAAAGGCCAACGCTCCGCCGCCGCAACCTACTTCCAACAAGCAGCCCAAGGTGGTGGCGAACTTGGGGAAGCGGCCAAAGCACAATTGGCCAAGCTCCAGACACAATAAACCCGGCCCTGACATCATGCAGAGCCAATGAAAATCCATGCCCTTAAGGAAGAAAGATGATGAAAACTGATCGAGATATTGAAAAATCGTACTCAGATAAAGAGTTCGTGGAGAAACTTCGACGATTGGCCGACGCGATTGAAAACGGCGATAAGTTTGAGATCCAGATTGCCGGCGAACGCATCTATGTTCCGGTAAGGGCTGTTTATAACATCGAGCACGAACGTGACGGTGACAGCGAGGAAATAGAGTTCCAGATTAAGTGGTCAAACTGAACGTTCAATTCTTAAGGACAAACTATGAAAAAGGGAATTTTTTTAGGGATATTACTTTTAATAACCCTATTAGCTCTGCTGCTTGCAGGATATATTTTCTCGATAAAGACCGATAGGCCAGCCAGGGACATTGAACCTGACTCCGTACTGCATAACCAAGAATATAAAGATAAGGCAGCACGAGCCGAACAGTGGCTAAAACTTCTATACCAACAAAATCTACTCCCCTCAGTATCGGTTGCTGTTGGTATTCGCGGCGACCTGATATGGGAAAGTGCCATTGGATTCTCGGATGTCAGTAGCGGCACTTTGGCAAA
This sequence comes from uncultured Cellvibrio sp., assembly GCA_946886255.1. Next base: position 18,248 of record CAMPIG010000033.1, read on the forward strand.
TCAAAGCACGCAATACAGAATTGGCAGCATCTCAAAGCCTATAACAACAACCGCCATAATGCGGATGCAAGAGAAACAGCTAATCAGCATCGATGACCTGTTTGGGGCCCTTGTGAAAGACTATTCCGCTGAAAATTCTGGCTTTACTATTAAGCAGCTCCTGGCGCATCAAAGTGGTGTGCGCCACTACATTGATCAACTGGGCGAAAATTTTAATCGAAAAGAATATTCGTCAACGCGCGAGGCAGCGTCCATCATAGAAAACGATGCGTTGTTATTTCCTCCCGGCGAGCAATTTCACTACAGTACCTACGGCTATACGTTAGTTTCCCTTGCAATGGAATCCGCTTATTCCATCCCTTTTGAAAAAATTATGTATGAGGAAGTGTTTATTCCGTCTGGAATGACTTCAACAATATTCGATAAGGCAGAAAATACTTCAAAAGATAATATGGCGACGCCATACCTTCATATTGGCAAGTCACTCTATCGATCGCCTGCCGCCAATTCGAGTTACAAGTATGCGGGCGGCGGCTACCTATCCACCCCATCAGACTTAGTCCGATTTGCCAATTCCTTGTTAAACGATACATTGCTAACAGATGACTCGAAAGACATCATGTGGTCACCCGTTGCATTAGCTAATGGTGCTATGAACCCTGAAAACTACGCATTAGGCTTTAGAGTCGGGCAAGATGATTGGGGGAGATATGTGCATCACGGAGGAAAGAGTGTAGGCGGCTATTCCTTTTTGTTGATCTACCCGGAACAGGATGTTGTCATTGCTTTTGCATCCAATGTCACTCCCTCCGGGGAATCGTTTGACAGGCTGCAAGAAGCAAGAAAATTGGCTCGGTTATTTATTGAATAAATGGCATTGCCTCTGGGCGCTACCAGTAAAAACGGTGAGCAATCAGAGGCACTTTCCGTCCCCCGCTCTCACTCCCTATCACAAACCCGCTCCCGTTCAACAGCCCGCCGTTCACATTCCCGCTGGATGTTGTCGCACACCATAATCTCCGGATAAGAATCCGGCCGCTGTTGTCGGCACAGGCGATATTGCTGGCTTAGCTCCTCGTCGGGCAATTGTTCCAGTGGGTTATCGCTGCACCCCACCAAACCGGCGGAGGCCATCAACCACAACAAGGTCAGGCAAGACTGATACATAGCGGTATTGTTCTGTGGGTCACGCAGGCGTGACGGGGATTTAACGTTATAATGCGCCCGACTCCCCGACAATGACAATAATGGGACATACGGACTGCTATGGACTCCACCCGCATCACG
>CAMPIG010000034.1 GCA_946886255.1 uncultured Cellvibrio sp.
GCATACGAGATCCTGAGATGTCTCGTGGGCTCGAGATGTGTATAAGAGACAGGCCAATAATAGTCAAATCCAGATTCCTTACATCCAATTAAACATTCAATGAACGATTGATGGACTCGCATACAGCGACCGGGTCGATAGCCTGAGTAATAGGACGACCGATCACCAGATAACTACTGCCCGCCTGTATGGCTTCCTCCGGCGTGAGCGTACGACGCTGGTCATCCTTTACTGAACTCGGCAAACGGATGCCAGGTGTTACCAGGCAAAATTCATTTCCCAAAAAATTACGCAAATCCCGTGCCTCTTGAGCGGAACAGACAATACCATCAAGCCCGCATCTTTGGGTTAAACGCGCCAGGCGCGCTACATGCTGCTGTGCAGATTCCTGAATACCGATAGCCTGCAGATCACTGTCATCAAGGCTGGTCAGAACTGTGACGCCGATCAATAACGGGCGTTTGCCGGATGCTTGTTCCAAAATTTCGCGGGATGCGCTCATCATACGCTCACCGCCCGAGGCATGTACATTGACCATCCAGACGCCGAGATTGGCGGCAGCCTTCACAGCCTTGGCTGTCGTATTGGGTATATCGTGAAATTTCAGATCCAGAAAGATCTCAAAACCCATGGCCATCAATTGTTCAACAACGGCGGGACCAGCACTGGTAAACAGCTCTTTACCGACTTTTAATCGACATTCCCGGGGGGATAAACGTCTGGCCAGTGCCAGACAATCGTTCACGTTATCAAAGTCCATGGCGACAACTATTCGCGGCCCTTGCACTGATATCATCACCACCTCACCTTTCTTGAGCTGTAAAAAAAGCCCGATCCTTGCGGATTCGGGCCGTCATTAAAGCAAATCTTGGGAATTTTCGCAGCAACTCTCGTTACCGGTCTCGCTGCCGGATGTTATTTGAGCCGAAGGTTATCGCGATTAGCATCCAGAATAGCAACACCGATACCTTTAACTTCCAGCAGTTGTTCTACAGAGGAAAACCCACCATTAGCCTCACGCCAGGCAATAATGGCCTCCGCTTTTTTCGTACCAATCCCTTTAAGAGCTGACAAGGTATCAACGTCTGCCGTATTGATATTGACAGCTTGTTGCAGTTGAGAAGCTTCCGGTGCCTTTTGAGCAGGTTTATTTTCTACAGCCAGAGCAAAAGAAGAGGAAAGGAGAACAAGAGCAGCAGCAAAAACACAAGAGACAAACACTTTCATAGGAAAAATCCTTTTCTATTTAATAGATGATTGGAGTGTGCATGCAATTCCTGCATGCGGCGCGTAGGTTATAAAGCGAGGCGGGCTATGACTAGAGGAGATCACTGAAAGTCGTGTAGGAGATATCTTACAAAAGCGCTATCTGCCACTGCCGGATACTCAGCGGTGGCAGATAGGGAACGGCATCAACGTAATAATTTACTTAAATCGCGAGCGTCCCAATGAGGGAAATGTTTGCGAATCAATGCATTTAATTCCAGCTCAAACTCACTGTAATTTACGGTGGTTGTCGTTGTCGCCTCCAGGCGATCAATCACCATGCCAGCTCCCACTGTGAGGTTGGTCAGCCGATCAATGACAATGAAAGCACCGGTAGCGCGATTCACGGGATATTGATCAACAATAACCGCTTGATTCAGCGAAACATCCACCACCGCAATATCGTTGAGTTGCAGGTTATCCACATGGATGTGTTCCTGCGTGTTAACGTCGATGCGATAATCAATCTTCTCAACACTGCCACTGACGACCTTACTGGCGAATTTGAATAAGTATTCTGTGTGCGTGCGGCAAGCTTTTTCGTTCATCCATACCACGTGCGCTTTGAGATGATTGGTTTGTGGCACGTTATCCTTGGCCAACACAATCATATCGCCACGACTGATATCAATTTCGTCCCCCAGTGTCAGGGTAATTGCCTGACCAGCAAAGGCTTCCGGCAGATCTCCGTCATAAGTCACTATCGCTTTCACCTGACTGGTTTTGCCCGACGGCAGCGCTTTGATCGCATCACCGACGTGTACCACACCAGAAGCAATATTGCCGCAGAAGCCGCGGAAATTAAGGTTGGGACGATTAACGTATTGCACAGGAAAGCGGAAATCATCGAAATTTTTATCCGCTGCTACCGGAACCGCTTCCAGAATCTCCATCAAGATCTGGCCCTGATACCACGGAGATTTGCCGGAACGGTTAACAACGTTGTCGCCCTCAAGTGCAGAAATCGGCACAAAACTGATGCCGTTCATGCCAAGCTTTTCAGCAAAAGCCAGATAATCTGCTTTGATTTTTTCAAATACCGACTCGCTGAAATCCAGCAAATCCATCTTATTAATAGCAACCACGATGTGGCGAACACCCAGGAGTGAAGCAATATAACTGTGGCGTCGCGTCTGCGTCATGACGCCGTGCCGTGCATCGATAAGAATAATGGCCAGATCGCAAGTCGATGCACCGGTAGCCATATTACGCGTGTATTGCTCGTGCCCCGGCGTATCGGCAATGATAAATTTACGTTTGGCCGTAGAGAAATAACGGTACGCCACATCAATGGTAATGCCCTGCTCGCGCTCGGCCTGCAAACCGTCCACCAACAATGCCAGGTCAATTTTTTCGCCGGTAGTGCCATGCTTGGTGCTGTCGGAACGCACTGCTTCCAGTTGATCTTCATAGATCATCTTGGAATCGTGTAGCAGACGCCCGATCAAGGTGCTTTTACCATCGTCCACGCTACCGCAGGTCAAAAAACGCAACAGCTCTTTTTGTTCATGCTGCGCGAGGTAAGCATCGATATCCGTTGCAATTAAATCTGATTGGTGTGACATATGAGGTCTCTAGTCGCTAGTCGTGAGTAACTAGTATGTATTCGGTGAATGATTTCAAAATGCCGCAAATTGGTGGAGGTAGCTTATAAAATAAATCTACCAACACTGCTCGCCTGCCGCTAGAAATAACCTTCCTGCTTTTTCTTTTCCATCGAGCCAGAACTGTCGTGGTCGATCACTCGCCCCTGGCGCTCAGACGTCGTGGTAAGGAGCATTTCCTGGATAATTTCCGGAAGCGTTGCCGCTTCAGATTCCACAGCACCCGTTAAGGGGTAACAACCAAGGGTACGGAAGCGAACCATTTTTTCTTCCACTTTGTCATTCGGGCCTATAGGCATACGCTCATCATCTACCATAATCAGCGTTCCGTCACGCTTGACCACCGGACGCTTGGCTGCGAAGTACAAGGGAACAATCGGGATGTTTTCCAGATGGATGTATTGCCAGATATCCAGCTCCGTCCAATTGGACAAGGGGAAAACACGAATACTTTCGCCTTTGTCGACACGACCGTTGTAGATATCCCACAATTCCGGGCGCTGGTTTTTAGGGTCCCAACGGTGGTTTTTATCGCGAAATGAATATACCCGCTCTTTCGCACGAGATTTTTCTTCGTCACGACGAGCACCGCCGAAGGCTGCATCAAAACCGTATTTATTCAGCGCCTGCTTCAGGCTCTGGGTCTTCATAATATCCGTGTGTTTGGCGCTGCCGTGGACAAAGGGGCTGATGCCCATATCAACACCTTCCTGATTGATATGCACAATCAAATCCCAACCCAGCTCTTTGACACGCTTATCGCGAAACTCAATCATCTCGCGAAACTTCCAGGTGGTATCAACGTGCATTAAGGGGAATGGTGGTTTTCCCGGGTGAAAGGCTTTCATGGTCAGGTGCATCATCACCGCCGAGTCCTTACCCACGGAATACAGCATAACCGGCTTATCAAACTCCGCCGCCACTTCACGAATGATGTGAATGCTTTCCGCTTCCAGTTGTTTCAAGTGAGTCAGGTTGTAGTTGGACATTACGACTACCAAATAAAAAGTGATTTACTGACGGGCTGCTGGTTTCGCTGGTCGCGAATTATAAATAACCGGCAGCCAATTGCTAATGATTAATTACTTCTATGTTTATGCCTGTTTGTTTTGACCAAGGCTCGGAAAACATAACGATATTTGTTGTATCTTGCTTACGAGCCGGCCCCACAACACTCAGGGCCTTAGCAGTATTGGTCATGGTGAATTTCCAGGGATCTTGTTGCCAGGTGCCGGAGAATCGACCTGTGGATGGATCTCTCGATCAACGTCTGATTTTTTTGCCAAAATCTGGGTGAAATGGTCACGCGCTGATTTGGCCCGGGTAAAAACCTCAAGCAGGTATTCGCTATTCTCTTGCTCAATACCGCTGCGCAGGCGCATCAGATTATCAATAAATAAATCCAGTGCATGCAGCACGCTGGTTTTGTTGGCGCGCATGATGTCATGCCACATAACCGGGTCGCTGGATGCGATGCGGGTAAAGTCACGGAAGCCACCAGCAGCATAACGAAAGATATTGGGATTACCGATGTCTTGCGCCAGCGTATCCACAAGGGAATAAGCAATGGCATGAGGCAGGTGACTGGTAGCCGCCAACACATCATCATGCTCCGCCACCGACATACTCAAGACTTCTGCACCCACGGCTTGCCACATGTGAGTGACCAGTTCGAGGTGGCGCGCATCGGTGCTATCGAGCGGGGTCAGGATGACGCGATGCTTTTCATATAAATCAGGATTTGCAGCGGTTACACCACTTTTTTCTGAGCCCGCAATCGGGTGACCTAAAACCAGTTGTGCAGGTACTTCGCCGTAAACGGCTTCGGCTGCTTGCTGGATACTACCCTTAACACTGGCGCCATCGGTGATTGTTACCGAAGGTGAGACTGTGTTTTTTATTTGTTGAAATACTGCCTCCACCGATAGCGTCGGCACAGCAATAAAGATAACGTCGCCCGCGCTCAATTCACTCGCGATCTCAGCAAGTTCAACATAAGCGCGATCAACAATACCCAAGGCTACAGCCTCTTCACAAACTTGTTGGCGACGAGCGATACCGATAACTTCTTTGCAAGCACCACGGGCCTTCAACCCGCTTGCCAAACTACCGCCGATCAGGCCGATGCCGACCACAACGAGTTTGTTAACACCCTGCCAGTGAGACGTTGAAGAGAGAGTCATAACGGAATCAAAGAACCGCTTTGGGGTATGAGCCCAGCAATTTTAAATCCGCAGCGCGTTGCGCCACTTCTTTAAGAACCTTGCTGATCAGAGGGTCATCAACATGACCGACAAAATCAATAAAGAATACGTAGGTCCACGCGCCGGTGCGAGATGGACGGGTTTCTACCCGCGTGAGATCGATATTGTGACGATGGAACGGCTCCAGCAAGTTATGCAGTGCGCCCGGCTCATTGCGCATGGCAACTACTACCGAGGTTTTATCCGCGCCGCTGGCGGGAACGGTTTGCGTACCAATAATTAAAAAGCGCGTGGAATTATCTGGCTGATCTTCAATTTTCTCGGCCAGTACCTTCAAGCCATAAAGCTCCGCCGCCATGCTACCGGCAATAGCTGCCGCATTCCATTCACCCTTCAAACGTTTGGCGGCTTCCGAATTGCTATTCACCGCAATGCGCTCTGCTTTCGGATAATGTGCATCGAGCCATTTGCGACATTGGGCCAGGGATTGGGAGTGCGAATAAATACGGCTGATACTGCCGACGTTGGTTACGTCAGACACCAACAAGTTTTGATGGATACGCAACTCTACCTCACCGCAAATTTTCAGGTTGGAGCCCATAAAATTATCGAGGGTATGATTAACAACACCTTCAGTAGAGTTCTCAACAGGCACAACACCGTAGTTCACCGCCCCGGCTTCCACTTCACGAAATACTTCATCAATAGCAGAAAACGGCAGGGCCACGGCTGAATGGCCAAAATGTTTCAAAGCTGCCTGCTGCGTGAAGGTACCTTCCGGGCCGAGATAGGCCACTTTGATAGGATTTTCCAACGCAAGGCAAGCCGACATGATCTCCCGAAACAGGCGCGCCATCTCCTCATTACTTAACGGCCCGACATTACGCTCCATGGCCTTACGCAACACCTGCGCTTCGCGCTCGGGGCGATAGAAGAGTACTTGCGCTTCGGGCGGCAAGGTGGCTTTTTTTACTTCCGCGACTTCTTGAGCACATTTCGCACGGGCTGATATCAAGCGACCAATTTCTTCATCAATCGCATCGATTTCATTGCGCAGGGCCAGGAGTTTTTGCTCTTCGTTCTGTTCGGCTGACATGATTAACTACAGCGTGTTGAATTGAAAAGAGAGACAAATAAAAACACAGCCTGATTGATCAGGCTGCGTTAATTTATTCATCGTTATCTGACGCCTCAGCTGAGTTGTCATCAGTTGAAACGTCATCCGGTAACTCTTCATCACCTGGGTCATCACCAGAGGATTCGGCGGTTGCCAGCGCACGATTTGCGGTTTCATCGGCGCTTTCTTCAATGCGCTCAAGCCCCTGCATACGTTCGCCGGTTTTGAGCTTGATCAAGCGAACACCTTGGGTGTTGCGGCTCAATAATGACACCTCATCAACCCGCGTGCGTACCATGGTGCCCTGATCCGAGATCAACATGATCTCTTCACCATCAAATACTTGTACGGCACCAACGAGTTGACCGTTACGCTCAGTAGCCTGCATACCAATAACACCTTGCGAACCGCGACCTTTCGCCGGGAATTCGCTGACGTCAGTGCGCTTTCCATAACCATGTTCGCTTACTGTCAACACATGACCGTTTTCCATCGGGATTACCATCCCCACCACACGCTGACCTTCAGCCAAGCGGATACCACGCACACCACGTGAAGTACGGCCCATCGCCCGAACTTGCACCTCGCGGAAGCGTGCAGCTTTACCGCTGCTGGAGAATAAAATCACATCACAGGAACCGTTGGTAATCGCTGTCCCAACAAGCGTGTCGCCCTCATCGAGCTCAATCGCGCGCAAGCCAACGCTGCGTGGTCGGGAAAACTGCGTAAGCACTGTTTTCTTCACGGTACCGTTGGCGGTAGCCATAAAGATAAAGTGATCATCATCGTAGGTTTTTACCGGGAGGATGGAGGTAATGCGCTCGCCCTCTTCCAGCGGCAATAAATTCACCACCGGTCGGCCGCGAGATTGACGCCCGGCGACGGGAATCATGTAAACCTTCAACCAATAAACCTTACCGGCATTGGTGAAACACAAAATTGTGTCATGGGTGCTGGCGATCAGCAGATGTTCAATAAAGTCTTCATCTTTAACGGCAGTGGCGGACTTACCCATACCGCCACGGCGCTGTGCCTGATAATCATCCAGCGGTTGACTCTTGGCGTAGCCACCGTGAGAGATTGTTACCACGCGGTCTTCTTCGTTGATCAGATCTTCGGTGGTCAAATCCAGGGTCGAGGCAACAATTTCGGTGCGGCGTGCATCGCCATAATCAGAAATAACCTGCTCAAGCTCTTCGCGGATTACGGTCATCAAACGTACCGGGTTGCCAAGAATCTCCAAGTATCCGGCAATTTGCACCAGCTTTTCATCGTACTCAGCAAGCAGCTTGTCGTGCTCCATGCCGGTCAGGCGATGCAGGCGCAATTCCAGGATGGCTTGTGCTTGGGCGGCAGACAAATAATATTTGCCATCACGCACGCCAAATTCTTCACCCAAATCTTCCGGGCGGCAGGCATCTTCACCAGCGCGCTCCAGGAACGGCGCCATTTCCCGTGCATCCCAACCCCGCGCCATCAAGCCATCTTTCGCTTCGGCAGGACTGGGAGAGTGTTTAATCAACTCAATAACTTCATCGATGTTGGCAATGGCAACCGCCAGACCCTCGAGAATATGGCCACGCTCGCGCGCCTTGCGTAACAGATAAACTGTGCGGCGGGTAACTACTTCGCGGCGGTGACGAATGAATGCATCGATCAAATCCCACAGATTTAAAATCTTGGGCTGGCCGTCATCCAGGGCCACTATGTTGATACCAAAAACATTTTGCAATTGTGTTTGGCTGTAGAGATTATTCAACAATACTTCAGCGGATTCCGTGCGTTTGACTTCAATCACGATGCGCAAACCGTCTTTGTCCGACTCGTCACGCAGCTCACTGATACCTTCTATTTTCTTTTCTTTCACCAGTTCGGCAATACGCTCAATCAAACGCGCCTTGTTCAACTGGTACGGAATTTCGGTCACGATGATGGTTTCGCGGCCGGTTTTTTCATCCACTTCGATATTCGCTTTGGCACGCACATAAATACGACCGCGGCCGGTGCGATAAGCCTCCACAATACCTGCACGACCATTGATGATTGCGCCAGTAGGGAAATCAGGGCCGGGGATATATTCCATCAATTCATCAACAGTGATATCCGGATTATCAATCATCGCCAGACAGCCCTGCACCACTTCTTTCAGGTTATGCGGCGGGATATTAGTGGCCATACCCACAGCAATACCGGAGGAGCCATTGACCAGCAAGTTAGGAATACGGGTGGGTAATACAACGGGGATTTGTTCGGAGCCATCATAGTTGGGCGCAAAATCGACGGTCTCTTTGTCGAGATCGGCCAATAGGTCATGAGCCAGCTTGGCCATCCGGATTTCGGTATAACGCATAGCCGCCGCGTTATCGCCATCAATCGAGCCGAAGTTACCCTGACCGTCGACCAACATATAACGCAACGAAAAAGGCTGAGCCATACGCACGATAGTGTCATAGACCGCTGAGTCACCGTGGGGATGGTATTTACCGATGACATCACCCACGACACGAGCCGACTTTTTATAAGGCTTGTTCCAATCGTTGTTCAACTCGCTCATGGCAAAGAGCACACGACGATGCACCGGTTTCAAACCGTCGCGCACATCCGGCAATGCACGGCCTACAATAACGCTCATGGCGTAATCGAGATAGGACTGCTTGAGTTCGTCTTCGATATTTACGGGTAAAACTTCTTTTGCAAATTCGCCCATGGGTTTACAGCATTCCTTATTATGGTGACTGCTTGGGTTAATTGATCATTTAGTCAGCGCTGGGAGTGATCTACCGGCTTTTAACGACACACGGAACGGTCTTTTTAAAAACGGGTTTGGCTGCCACAGAAAGGCGGGAATACTACCACAAAATCAATTCGATAGGCATTTTTTAGGCCAGTTCGTGGAGCGCCTGAACATTCATCGATCAACCCTTCAACAGACCCGGTCGTTGCGCTGCGAGTCACTGTCCATCAACACGCTTTGGGTTATACTGCGCCGCTCTCAATCTCGGGACGTTTTAACCCAGGAAAGACCATGCCTGCACCAGAAAGCATTCGTTTGTTGATTAAAGCGCGGTGGATTGTCCCGGTTATACCGGAGGACCGCGTGCTCGAAAATTGTGCCCTGGCGGTTCACAACGGCGCCATCGTCGCTATTGTTCCCCAGGACGAAGCGGATAAGCGTTTCAACGCCGAACAAACCATCAACCTTAGCAACCACCTGGTGACTCCTGGCCTTATCAATGCTCATGGTCACGCCGCTATGAGCCTGCTACGTGGTTTTGCAGATGACAAGCCGTTGCGCGATTGGCTCAACAACCACATCTGGCCCGCCGAGGATCAGTGGGTCAGTGAAGAGTTTGTGCGCGATGGTACCGAGTTGGCCATGGCCGAGATGATAAAAAGCGGCACCACCTGTTTCGCCGACATGTATTTCTATCCCGAGCAAGCCGCCCAGGCTGCCCAACAAGCTCACATGCGGGCACAAATAGCCTTTCCGATCTTCGATTTCCCGTCTGCCTGGGGCCAGGGGCCGGAGGATTATTTTGCCAAAGGTCTGGCGTTGCACGACGACTTCCGCTCAAGCCATCTGGTAAATGTCGGTTTCGGACCCCACGCTCCTTATACCGTCTCCGACGATGTACTGGAGAAGGTTGCGGTGCTGGCCCAGGAAATGGATGCGCCGATTCATATTCACCTCCACGAAACACGTTTTGAGGTGGAGGAATCCCTGAAGAAATATATGAAACGTCCGACCCAGCGCTTGATGGATCTGGGTGTACTCACTCCTCTGACGCAATGCGTCCATATGACCCAAGTGGATGATAACGATATCGATCTGTTGCTCGAAAGTGGCGCTCATGTCATCCACTGTCCCGAATCAAATCTCAAGCTGGCCAGTGGTTTTTGCCCGGTGCAGAAACTCTGGAATGCCGGTGTCAATGTCGCCATAGGCACGGATGGCGCCGCCAGCAACAACGACCTGAATCTTTTGTCCGAGCTTAAGACCGCTGCCTTATTGGGCAAAGCCGTTGCCGATGATGCCGCTGCCCTGAATGCGCACCAGGCGTTGCGTATGGCAACTATCAATGGTGCCAGGGCGTTGGGGATGGACGACCGCATAGGCAGTCTTGAAGCAGGCAAGGCAGCAGACATTACCGCCATTGACCTGGGTGAGTTGGAGGCACAGCCGCTGTACAACCCGGTGTCTCAATTGATTTATACCAGTTGCGGCCAGCGTGTCAGCCATGTTTGGGTGGGTGGTCGCGCGCTGATGCTCAGCCGCCAGCTGCAAACACTCAACGAGCGCGAACTTATCGGCAAAGCCCGCTGGTGGCGCCAACAAATCGCAAAATAGCCAAAACGAAAGTTGATAGGTCGGATTAGCATCGCGTGATCCGACAAAAGATTTTGCATGATGCTGCCATCATCGATCACTCTAACGAGACTTACTGTGTGAGCAATGTTTTATGAGCAATGTAGACGCCGCCGAAATTGCTAAATTCGAAGCGCTGGCCAGCCGATGGTGGGACAGAAACAGCGAATTCAAACCGTTGCACGACATTAATCCATTGCGTGCCAATTACATTGATCAACGCTCTCCCGTTGCGCAACGCAAACTGTTGGATGTCGGTTGTGGTGGCGGCATTCTGGCGGAATCCCTGGCACAACGCGGCGCTGATGTGATCGGCATTGATATGGGGGAAGCACCTTTGTCGGTGGCGCGGCTGCACGCATTGGAAGCTGGCGTTAATGTCGATTACCGAAAAATTGCTGCCGAAACACTGGCCACCGAAGCAGGTGGCCAATTTGATATTGTCACCTGCCTTGAGATGCTTGAGCATGTGCCTGATCCCAGCTCTATCGTCAATGCTTGCGCGCAATTGGTAAAACCAGGTGGCGATGTTTATTTCTCAACGATCAACCGCAACCCCAAAGCGTATGCCTTTGCCATTCTCGGCGCAGAGTATTTATTAAAGCTGCTACCGAAAGGCACGCACGAATACAGCAAATTTATTCGGCCTTCGGAACTGGCAAAATGGTTGCGTCAGAGCGGTCTGGAATTGCAAGACATCACCGGTATGACTTATAACCCACTGACTCAAAATTACAGACTCGATCCACAAGATGTCAGCGTGAACTATTTGTTACACGCAAAAAAAATCTAGCAGGTTTCTAGTGCTATCAATTCAGGATTTTTGCATGTTACCCAGCAGACCGATTCGCGCCGTCATGTTTGACCTTGATGGCACCTTACTGGATACCGCGCCCGATTTTATCGTGGTGTTAAATCAATTACTGGAAGAGAACCAACGCCCTGCTCTACCCGCTGATCTCATTCGCGCGTCTGTATCCAATGGTGCGCGCGCATTGGTCAGTCTCGGTTTCGGTATCGACGATCAGGACCCGTACTTTGAGCGGTTGCGTGTGCGTTTACTTGAGCTTTATGCGTTGCACATTGCAGTACATACACAATTATTTCCCGGCATTAACGAATTACTCTACAAATTACAGCAACACAATGTTGCTTGGGGTATTGCCACCAACAAACCCTCGGCCTATACCCACCAATTATTGAAAGCTTTGCCAATACAACCGCCTCCCATCAGCATCATCTGCCCGGAAGATGTTAAGCAACGCAAACCGCATCCGGAATCCATGTTTCTCGCCAGTCAACATATCGGCTGCCAACCTGATGAGATTGTGTATATTGGCGATCACAAACGTGATATCGATTGCGGTAGAGAGGCGGGAGCCATTACCATTGCTGCTGCCTACGGTTACATTGAAGCTGACGATAACATTGACAACTGGCAAGCCGATTATTGTGTCAATCACGCCGATGAAATCTGGCCTATCCTTGAAAACCTGATGATTGCCTCCAGACAATTAATCAGAAGAGAAAGCGGAAAGTCGGAAACTGCAGGCCATATGGAAAACTGATTGTCAGGACGCAAAATTATGATGCACATACCACAAGATTACACTGCTGCGGCAAACGTATTACAGGATAAAATCATCCTGGTTACCGGTGCCGGAGACGGCATCGGGCGCGTAGCAGCAAAGACGTTTGCCGCCCATGGTGCGACGGTTGTTTTATTGGGCCGCACCATGGCCAAACTCGAGATGGTTTACGACGAAATTGAAGCAGCTGGTCACCCTCAACCTGCTATCTATCCAATCAATTTTGAAGGTGCCGTAGAGAAAGATTACGTGGATTTGGGTAATGCTATTAACGATGCTTTTGGACGAGTAGATGGCATTCTGCACAATGCCGCTGAACTGGGCGAACGTACACCCATCAGCAATTACAGCAGCACAACCTGGATGCGCGCTATGCAGGTGAATGTGAACGCACCTTTTATGCTGACGCGTGCACTACTACCCTTGCTCGATAAAGCACCCAACGCTTCCATCTTGTTTACAGGCTCTACCGTGGGCATACAAGGCCGTGCGTTTTGGGGTGGATATGCCGCATCCAAAGCTGCTGCCGAAAATTTGATGCAAACTCTGGCTGACGAACTTCAGGAAACTTCGCGCATTCGCGTGAACAGCATTAACCCTGGCGCCACTCGTACCCGCATGCGGGCGGCGGCTTATCCGGCCGAAAATCCCACCAGCATTAAACCTCCGGAAGATTTAATGCCAGCTTATTTATATTTGATGGGCGATGATTCGATTGGAATATCCGGCCGGCAATTCGAATATGCTGAGGAAATATCGGAGTAGAATTATTGACAATGTATCGTCGGATTACGTCGCGTTGCGACTAATCCGACCTACTGCAACTCACACCAGTACCGCCGAGACCGCAATAGCCGTCGGGATTTTTCGCAAGATATTGTTGATGATAATCCTCGGCATAGTAAAACGCGGTAGCCATTAAAATTTCGGTCGTAATGTCTCCAAAACCCGCTTCCGCCAAGGCACCTTGATAAGCCGCTCGACTCACCTCCGCCGTCTGCTTTTGCACCTCATCAAGCGTATAAATACCAGAGCGGTATTGTGTACCCCGATCATTCCCCTGCCGCATACCCTGAGTTGGGTCATGAGATTCCCAAAACACCATCAGGATTTTTTCAAGCGAAATGATCGCTGGATCAAACACAACCAAAACCACCTCGTTGTGACCTGTCAGACCACTGCATACTTCTTCATAGGTGGGGTTGGGAGTGTAACCGGCCGAGTAACCTACTGCAGTCGTATACACGCCCTCTTGCCGCCAAAAACGGCGCTCTGCACCCCAAAAGCAACCTAACCCCAAAATAACTTGTTGCATATTCTCCGGGAAGGGCGGCTGGATAGTATGGCCATTGACGTAATGGTTATTTTTGACGGGCATGGGTTGAGAACGTCCCGGCAAAGCTTGTTCGGGACTTGGCATGTGGAGTTTTTGTGTTCCGTATAACATCGACGGCCTCCGTTATCAGGTGCGTAGCAATAAAGGCATCGCACCTTGTTTTTTTCAAGCGTAATGTATCAACTAAAACCAGCGGTTGTGGTTCAGGCGTTCCCACCAGGTTAACAGCAAGCGATCCACGGCGCCTTGCGCCGCGATACCCAATTTTTCTGGTAAGGATTTTTTGAAACTGTAACTCACTTCGTAGATGTCAGCATTTTCAGCTTGTGTGAGCAGATATTCGTCGCTGGTGTGCAAGCCATCCACCAGATTAACCTGCATCGCACGACGCCCGAACCATACCTCACCCGTGGCAACCTTGGCGATATCTACCTGGGGACGATGTTCACTGACAAACTCCTTGAACAACACATGAGTGTCTTCCAGGTCTTCTTTGAATTTCTCGCGGCCTTTGTCGGTATTTTCACCGAACATGGTAACGGTGCGTTTGTACTCACCCGCCGTGAACATCTCGTAATCAATATTATTTTTCTTGAGTAGCTTATGAAAATTGGGCAACTGGGCAATAACGCCGATAGACCCCAGAACCGCAAAAGGTGCAGCAATAATTTTATCTGCCACACACGCCATCATGTAGCCACCACTGGCTGCAACTTTATCTACGCAAACCGTCAGGGGAATTTTCTTATTGCTGATGCGTGCCAACTGACTGGCAGCCAAACCATAGCTGTGTACCATTCCGCCGCCGCTTTCCAACTTTACAACAACCTCATCGGTCGCCGTCGCCAGACTGAGTACCGCACTGACCTCTTCACGCAGGTTGTCGCAGGCAGAAGCTTTGATATCCCCGTGAAAATCCAGCACAAATACACGTTTTTTATCCGATGCCTTTGCATTTGAATCGGCTTCGTCAGCCGCGCTTTCAGGCTTGGTTTTCGCAGCAAGCTTAGCGGCTTTTTTCTTTTCTGCGCGCTCTGCTTTTTCACGTTTTTTCTCTTCCTTCATCAGCACTTTAAGCTGCTCAGGGTCGAGAGTTGCTTCTTTGAGCACATCACGCATGTGCTCGAATTTCTCATTGAGTTTATTGACTTCAATATGACCTTTGTCTGTTTTTTTATGGCGCTGTCCTGCCGAAAAAACCACGCCTGCAATAACGCCAATCGCCACCACAATGGTGACCGTTTTAGCAAGAAACAACCCGTATTCCGTTAAAAATTCCAACTGACTACCTCATTTACCTTATTGAATAATAACTGCTTATCGCCACGCACCTATCGCATCTTCAGCCGGCGTATTCAGTGGACGCGCCAGTAGCCCGGTGTTGGACAGAGAAACTTCGTAGAGTGCGCCATCAGCCATAGGCAGATAGGTTGCGCTGCCGTAAATCGCATCCACCACCGGGACCCACTCCGGATATTCATTAATCCAGCTCCAGACATCCAGGTTGTACAGGCTTTCATATAATGCATATACCGTACGCTTGGCGGTGCGCTCTTGTTCAAGATCATAATAACGCCCACTGATCCGATCCAGACGATAAGCCGGACGCAAACCAAAGGTGCCCAGATAACCTTTCCACTTGACGACCCGCGCATCCAATTGCCATTGATCGCCGCGTAATGTGTAGCGATGTTCATTACCTTTGCTATCAACCAGCACCGCATCGAAATGCTGATCTTCTATCTTTTCAAAGTTGATAGTGGCGATAACCTGCTCTTGCATGATTTGTTTATAGCGGAAGATATCGTATGCAATCAGCCCAACCGCCAGGGCCACCGTTAACAGTATCAACCCGACCATGCCCCGCAGCCATCCCATGATCCAACTGCCGCGCAGCAGAATACTCAACGCCTTGTATGCGATTAAGCCACCTATCGTAATCACCACTAATGCTATGAGGGTGTATAACATGTTGCTCCCGGCCGGATTATTTATGATTGGTATGCTGTTCGACAAAATGTGCGATCAATTGACCCGCTAGAGTAGCGATTGGCGGCACCTGAGGCAACTGATCGTAACGCCACCAACGTGCATCCAGGATTTCATCGTTGTCGACCTGAATCTCGCCGGAGGCATACTCAGCGTGAAAGCCAAGCATTAGTTGATGGGGAAACGGCCAAGGCTGGCTATGGAAATATCGTGGCAAATGAACCGTGACCCCTACCTCCTCAAGGATTTCGCGGTGAATGGTATCTTCCAGACGCTCACCCGCCTCCACAAAACCAGCGAGCGCGGTATAAATAGCTTGTTTTGAGCGGGCGTGGTGTGCCAGTAAACATTCGTTTCCGCGTGTTATCAATACAATAATGCAGGGAGACAAGCGGGGATAAAAATGGAGGTCGCATTGATGGCAGACTTTAGCCCGCTCGTCGTCATTGCTGACCGTAGGGCGACCACAACGTCCGCAGAACTGGTGATCCAGATGCCATTGCACCACCTGCAAGGCTCGACCGGCTAACAGGAAATATTCTTCATTCACCATCCCCAACAGGCTGCGCAAACCCTGCCACTGCCCTTCAGGCGCTTCCGTCGGCTTTTCCACATCCACAGCCCAGCAGGCCACTCTATCGAGGTAACCCATAAAGTGTTGACTATTGATAACAAAGTGGGCCGCAGCAAATTCAGCTTGGGAAAAGGGTCGCCAGGTGCCCCTGACAGGGTTCATTAATTGACCGTTTGCGACGGGAATGTAGCAGGTCGCCGTAGCGACCTGGGCAGGTTGTGGGGCGGGAATAAAAACCATGGTTACACCCGATAACCTAAAGCCTCCAGGCTCTCTTCGGCAATTTCCAGCACGCTGGTATCAGCATTTTTATCGATCTTGATGCTGTCGAGGTAATATTCAAGGCTGATGATGGCGTCCGCAAAGGTTTCCAGCATGTGCTGCACAGCAGCCATTTGTTCATTGCGCAGTAACGACACTTCAATAAATTCAATACATTTTGCCAGCACCTTGGCAGCACGGGATAACCCCAACACAAACATACCACCACGTACACTGTCGAGCGTACCGACGATATTGTGGATATGCCCTTTGTCGTAGTTAGACTCTATGAAGGAGCTCAGTGCGCGTTTGACCATAGCCAAGCCGGATTCAGCCTCTTCGATAACCAGACGCTCAGCCTCAGCGATCTGACTGTGAGCCATGGCATCATCGCGGGACAACGCATTGATCTGCGCGAGTTTTTCGTCAGAGAGATTGACCTTGCCAAGTCCCGAGATCGTACTTTCAACATACAGCAAGGTGTCCGCTACGCCCAATAATTCATCCGGGGTCACCGGTTTTTTGGTTTTTTGCCAATGGACAATTTTTTCGATTTCCTGTTTCAGGCTGGTGCTGGGCGCGACCAGACCGACCACTGACAGGATATCGGCTACCTTTTTCAGTGTGTCTACCAACTCCGGCGTTTCACTTAACAATTCAGCACCACCTTGGGCAGCACGTTCCAGAATATTTTTTGTGCTGCGCAATTCATCACTTAATACCGCCGCCATGGAATTTAAGGTATTGGCGCTCGGCCCTTTAAGAAATTCCATCTCACGAGCCAACTCGGCATCGGTGTAGCGAACCGGTTTGATGTCATAAGCCATCGCGACAGCTCTGACCTTGTCATCTGTCGCCCGGGACAGCGCCACGATATACAACAGATCTTTCAGCAAGTTCTTGTCCGGCTGACGCGCGAGAGACTGTTTCCCTTCCATCTGTAAACGTTTTATCTCGCGGTCCAAGGCGCTGAATAGCAACTTGCGCCCCTTGGTAAGCTGCATATCTTTTTCCGAGATCGCCGTGAAAGCCGCTGAGGCTACCCACCAGAGATTACCCAGGGGCGCAGGACCACTGGCGGCTTCCAGACGATCCATTGCTCGGCACATCATACCCAGGGAGGGCTTAACCTGTACGCCCTGCAGCACTTTCAACAGACCGGTCTGGTACATGTGGCGCAAACGACGCACCAGCGCCATCAAGTCTTCATTCAATGGAGCCGCGGATGCCGGACGTGCAACACCGGTCGACGGCTCGTACTGATAGTAATGGCTCTCGGGTACCAGCGGGGCTTTGCGCGCCTGGCGCAGCTCATTGATATGGGGGATGAGCAACATGGCCATACTGCGAGATGTCTGGGTGCAATACTCAAGGTAGCGCGGCAGGATAAAAAAAGCCGAGGTCAGCAACTCCAGTTTACGGTTGGTTTTGGATTCTTCGCCCAAGGTAATTTCGGTGATATGTTCAACCAACTCTTCCGCCAACAGGTCTACACCTTTGAGCTGTATCAGACTCAAGGTGCCACGAATCTGTTTAATACCGTCTATACAATTTTGCAGCAATTCACCGTTATTGCGGTCATTGGCAAATTGTTCCAGCCCTACGGCAGATTGTTCGATAGTGGCGACCAATTCATCCTGAACCATCTTCAGGGAGGCTAGATTGAGAGTTTCGCTATTGCTCACGAGTACTTCCTTAACTAACAGTAAAAAGGCGCGATCGACAACCACACCGGGGGCTTGATTAGCTTAGCGCAAGATATTCCCTGTTGCTTACTTCAGGCCGGAGAATGATGGCAGCAATGTATACCAGGTCACGCCGCTTTCTGATGTTAAGTTAACAATTCTAATATGGATTTTATAAAAAGCCGCTAAGTCATTGTCATTATTGCTAATTATTTCGCAAATCACGCATCGGCAACTTGCAGCCACACGCAGTTGCCACCGCTGCTTTTGTCAATAGCCGCCAGTTTTTCCTCATGCGCAGTCAACTCTTCAAGTGTCGCAGCAATAACCGGCAATGACCGGCGGCCAGGGTTCAGGCGGCGAATTTCGCTGACCGTAGCAGCACCATCCCCCTTGGACTGATTGCCCCCCAATGACAGTGCCGTTTGGCCGCCTGTCATTGCAAGGTATACGTCGGCCAGAATCTCGGCATCCAGCAAAGCGCCGTGGAGTTCGCGCTGGGAATTGTCTACCCCGTAACGTTTGCATAGGGCATCCAGATTATTCTTCTGGCCGGGGTGCTTACGTCTTGCCAATAGAAGGCTGTCGACGACGCTGCAGCGGCGAGTTATGGATTGGTGGGCAGGGTTGAGCTTGCGTAGCTCGTGGTCAATAAAGCCGATATCGAAGGGCGCGTTATGGATAACCAATTCCGCATCACCGATAAAGGCCAAAAAATCCTCGGCAATTTTCGCAAATACCGGTTTGTCTGCGAGCATCTCATTGCTGATACCGTGGACTTCAAAGGCCCCTGCGTCCACCTCCCGTTCCGGGTTGATGTACTGATGATAATGCCGACCTGTCAGGCGGCGGTTGAAGAGTTCGACACAACCAATCTCGATAATCCGATGATCCTGAGCGGTTTCAAGACCTGTGGTTTCAGTATCCAGTACAACCTGACGCATGCTTACCCCTGTTAATGTGAAAATTCATCAATGCCGCGATTGGCCAGCAGATCAGCCAGTTCATTCTCGCGATGTCCGCTGTGGCCCTTCACCCAATGCCACTCCACTTTGTGGCGCTGGTTGAGTTCATCAAGGCGTTGCCACAGATCGGCATTTTTTACCGCCTGCTTACTCGCCGTACGCCAGCCATTACGTTTCCAGCCGGCCAACCATTCGGTAATTCCTTTGCGCACATATTGGGAGTCGGTGGTGATCACTACCTCGCAGGGCTCCTTCAAGGCAGAAAGCCCTTCGATGGCTGCCATCAGCTCCATACGATTATTGGTCGTCAGTTTCTCACCACCGTGCAGGGATTTTTCTATATTGCCAAAGCGCAACAAGGCACCCCAGCCACCGGGGCCTGGGTTACCCCGACAGGCACCATCGGTGAATATCTCAACGTTTTTCAAACTTACTCTACCCTATCGTTTTGATTGGTCTTCGCGACCTTGATGGAAGGACTTTTGACCCGCCCGTGAAGCTTTGTAATACCTAACCCCGGTACCGGTTTTAGCGTGCGCCATGCAGGCTTCAGGGGTGTCAACGCAATACGCTC
>CAMPIG010000035.1 GCA_946886255.1 uncultured Cellvibrio sp.
CCTCCTTCTCGATAAGGGTGAGGTTGTCACGCAAGATCGGGCCGTATTCATATTTGCCGGGGCACACAAAGGTACACAACGCCAGATCTTCCTCATCCAATTCCAGGGCGCCAAGTTTTTGAGCCGTTTCGGTGTCACCGACGATCAGAGAGCGCAACAGTTGGGTTGGCAGAATGTCCAGAGGCATGATGTTTTCATATGTGCCCACCGGCACCATAGCGCGTTCACTGCCATTGGTTGTGGTGGTGAAGCTGAATTTCTTACCTTTGATCAGACCAGAGGTGTAAATACGCAAGGTTGAGAAGAAACCAAAACCCGGGCGGAGGTAATGCAGCATCGGGCGGTCATTACCTTCAAGCAAGACTGAAACCTGATTGTGATAACGGCCTAAAAAGGCGAACGGACCGCGCGCCGTGCGGCCACCGAAAACCGAACCGGAAATGATGCGGCTAACACCCGCTTTCAATTGTCCTGCAGCCAACTCTTCCAAACTGGCTCCCAAACGAGTGCGTACCAGACGCGGCTGCTCAACTTGCGGGCCCGCCAGAGATACAACGCGATCAGTAAACAGCTTGCCTGTGGTAAATAATTTACCGACAGCAATGACGTCCTGATAGCCAATGGTCCACACAGTCTTGGTGGCACTGACCGGATCGAGATAATGAATGTGCGTGCCGGCGTTACCGGCCGGGTGGATACCACCGAACTCTTTCACCACCACCCGCTCGTTGTTAGGCGCAGGAATATCAGCGCCCGGTGCCTTGCACAGGAACACCTTACCTTCAGTGAGGTGAGCAAGCACCGTCATACCGTGAACAAAATCTTCCGCGTGCTCACGGATAATGACATCCGGTTGCGCTGCAAGAGGATTAGTGTCAGTAGCAGTAATAAAGAGAGAATGGGGTTTGCTGTCGAGCGCGGGAACTTTGCTGAACGGACGGGTGCGAAGCGCTGCCCACAATCCTGCATTATTCAGATTGTCACGCACGGTCTCGGCGGACAAACTGATCAGCTCAGCAGCGCTGTAGCTTGGGAAAGCTTCAGCATCGTCACCTTCAACATCGATAACGACTGATTGCAGCACACGTCCTTCGCCACGATTGATGGCCGATACGGTGCCCGCAGCCGCGGCGGTGTATCTGATACCTTCTGTTTTCTTGTCAGTAAAAAGTAGCTGTCCGAGCTTGACCTTGTCCCCTGCCTGTACTGCCATAGTGGGCTTCATACCGTGGTAATCGAAGCCGATAACAGCAACAGAGCGGACCTTGGGACCATCAACGATGGTCTGCTCGGGCGTACCGGATATAGGTAAATCCAATCCCCGACGGATCTTTATCATACGACTCTGCCTAATCACTCGTTGGATAACGTTAGCTCAGCGAAGTCTGAGCCTCTTATTGTGAGGAATATTGAACGCGCGGCATGTGCTCAACCAACATCATCAATAAATGCTGGAACCCGATTGAGTTAGGAAGATATCGGAAGCTGCGCGTTAGTCCCCTGGTTGGCGGTATAAAACCCTGCTGTCTTATACGCCGGCACAAGGCCAAGGATGTCAATGTCGGCTAAACCGACCCGGAGCTGCACAAGGTGACCCCCAGCATACACCGCATACTGACAAGCTAGTGGCCCATAAAAACGCGGCAATTATAAAGACCGTAACCGGCAAAGACCAGAGCGATGCTCTCTTTTTATGCACAAAAGGTTCATCAACAGGAACCTTCACTGGTGTTGAACGGGCAAGATTACTCAATTCCAGCATCCAGCCCCACGGACGGGTACAGGCTCCGAACAAAGACGGGTACAATGCCGCCTTTCAGATTTATGCGTTGTTGACTATGACTTTATACCAGCCCAATGCCCTCCCACCCCAGGCCAAACCCGGTGATCGACACTTCTGGGGACAACTCCACGGCAGCGCTCAAACCCTGGCCATTGCAAACGCCGCACGTCAATTTGCTGGATTAAGTCTGGTAGTGACGGCGGATACCAGCAGCGCCATTCGCATAGAAAATGAATTACGTTTTTTTACGAGTGCCGAGCACCACTTACCGGTACTGCATCTGGCTGACTGGGAAACCCTGCCCTACGACACTATTTCACCGCACCAGGACATCATCTCCGAACGCTTGAGCACGCTGTATAAATTGCCCGGCGTAAAACACGGCATTCTGGTTACACCCATCACCACCCTGCTCCAACGGTTGATGCCCCAGGATTATCTGATGGGCAACAGCCTCATGGTCAGTTGCGGCGAGAAAATTGATATAAGCAGCTTACGCCGCAATCTGGAAAAAGCCGGGTACCACTGCGTTGACACCGTCTTCGAACACGGCGAGTTTGCGGTGCGTGGTTCCTTGATCGATATTTATCCCATGGGTAGTGACCTGCCCTATCGCATTGACTTGTTCGATGATGAGATCGAAACCTTGCGCACCTTCGATCCGGAAACGCAGCTGACAATCCAGCAAGTCGATGCCATCCAATTATTACCCGCCAAGGAATACCCGCTCGATAAAAACGGCATTCAGTTTTTCCGCCAACAATGGCACGAACGCTTCGACGTTAACTCCAAAGATTGCCCGGTTTATCAGGATGTTAACGCGGGCATTTCTCCACCCGGTATCGAATATTATTTGCCGCTGTTCTTCAATACATGCAGCACACTGTTTGAATATCTGCCCGAATCCACCTGCATTTACGCCCTAGGGGATATTGAGAAAGCGGCGGAAAACTTCTGGCTTGAGCTGTATCGCCGCTACGAAAGCCGCCGCGTTGACCCACAGCGCCCGATACTACCACCGCGTGATATTTATCTTCCTATTGAAGAGTTGTTTACCGAGCTGAAATCGCTCTCTCGTACTTTTGTTGATACAGCGCCAGTAGAAGCCAAAGCAGGCCGTTACAATTTTTCTACCAATCCACCGCCCGCCCTGCCGATTCGCGCGCAATCCGATAACCCGCTGGCCGCCGTGCAAGCGTTCCTGATGGAATTTGATGGCCGCGTTTTATTCTGTGCCGACTCCGCCGGCCGACGTGAAACCCTGTTGGAACTGTTGGGGCGGATACGCAAACTCCCCAAAGTGGTCGACAACTGGAATGAATTTGTCACCGCAACCGATACGCTTGCTATCACCGTTGCACCGCTCGAACACGGCTTACTACAAACCGCACAGGGACCACACGCCGCGCTGGCGTTGATCGCGGAGTCGCAATTATTTGGCGAGCGAGTACAACAACAACGCCGCCGCAAACAGGTACAGGACAACGCTGACCTCATCGTCAAGAACCTGACCGAATTAAAACCCGGTGCGCCGGTTGTGCATATCGACCACGGTGTGGGTCGCTATCGCGGCTTGGAAACCATTACCGTCGATGATCAAACCAATGAGTTCTTAACATTGGAATATGCCGACGAAGCAAAACTCTATGTGCCGGTAACCAATCTTCATTTGATCAGCCGCTACAGTGGCTCCGATGAAGATCTCGCTCCCTTACATAAACTCGGCAGCGAAACCTGGCCAAAAGCGAAACGCAAAGCCGCCGAACAAATTCGCGACACCGCTGCTGAATTACTGGATATTTACGCGCGCCGGGCCGCACGCAAGGGCCACGCGTTTGAAGACCCGAGGATAGCTTACGATAACTTTGCCAGCGCTTTTCCCTTTGAAGAAACACCGGATCAACAGCGCGCCATTGAGGCGGTCATTGCCGATATGTTGTCGCCCAAGCCTATGGACCGTTTGGTATGCGGCGATGTCGGGTTTGGTAAAACAGAAGTGGCCATGCGCGCAGCATTCATCGCCGCTCACAGTGGTAAGCAAGTCGTTATCCTCGCTCCCACCACGCTGCTGGCACAACAACATTACGAATCACTGAAAGACCGCTTCGCCGATTGGCCGATTACAATTGAAGTGCTGTCGCGTTTCCGCACCAACAAAGAAGTGGAAGAAGTTCAGCAGCGCTTGGCTGAAGGCAAGATTGATATTGTGGTGGGCACACATAAACTGCTGCAGCCGGATATCAAATACAAAAACCTGGGACTCCTGATCATCGACGAAGAACACCGTTTCGGTGTACGCCAGAAAGAGCAGTTGAAGGCACTGCGCGCGGAAGTCGATATTCTCACCCTGACCGCCACACCTATCCCACGAACATTAAACATGTCCATGGCCGGTATTCGTGACTTATCCATTATTGCCACGCCGCCAGCACGCCGATTATCCGTGAAAACGTTTGTGCGGCAATACGATGAAGCCGCCATTAAAGAAGCTATCTTGCGGGAGATTCTGCGCGGCGGTCAGGTGTATTACCTGCACAATGAAGTAAAAACCATTGAAAAGGTCGCACGGGATTTACAAGCCCTTATCCCGGAAGCGCGTATCGGTATCGGTCACGGCCAGATGCGCGAGCGCGATCTGGAACGGGTGATGTCAGATTTTTACCACAAACGTTTCAACATCCTGCTGTGTACAACCATTATTGAAACCGGGATCGACGTACCCAGCGCAAACACTATCGTTATTGATCGCGCCGATAAATTCGGCCTTGCGCAATTGCATCAATTGCGGGGTCGCGTCGGCCGGTCACACCACCAGGCTTATGCGTATTTACTCACGCCCGATAAACGCTCCATGACAGCCGATGCAATTAAACGCCTGGAGGCCATTGCCAACGCGGAAGATCTCGGGGCCGGTTTTACGCTGGCCACTTACGATATGGAAATTCGCGGCACCGGGGAATTATTGGGCGAAGAGCAGTCCGGCCAGATACAAACGGTTGGCTTTTCGCTTTATATGGATATGCTGGATCGCGCGGTCAAGGCGATCCGCCAAGGCAAAGAGCCGAGCCTCAATATGTCGGACGATGTGATTGATGTAAACCTGCGCATCCCCGCGCTGATTCCGGGCGATTACCTGCCCGATGTACACACGCGGTTAGTGATGTATAAACGTTTGGCTGGTGCTGAAACAGAAGAAAACTTGCGCGAGCTGCAAGTAGAGATGATTGATCGATTCGGCCTTCTGCCAGAACAAACGAAGAATCTATTCCGCGTAACGCAGATCAAGATCAAGGCACAACACATCGGCATCATCAAACTGGAGGCCAGCGCGCGCGGCGGACGCATTGAATTCTCCAGCGAAACCCGTGTCGACCCTTACACCATTGTCCAACTGGTACAAAAGCAACCGCATGTTTACAAACTGGAAGGCGCCAATTTCCTGAAGTTCACACAGGATATGGAAAGTACCGAAAAGCGCCTGCAAGCGGTGGATGAACTATTGGATCGATTGACGCCGAAGGATATTGCACAAGACACTACGCCCAAGACCAAATCTCTCAAGGAAACCGCAAAGAAATGATCAATGATCGCGCCAACAACCCGTTTCCCATCACATTCAACACCCTGCGCCAATGTGTCTTATTGGGTATAGCCATTATCAGCAGCCTGAGCCCCTTGAGCCAGGCTCAATCCAATAATCAACGTTGGTATCAGGTAGAGATCGTTATATTCGCCCGACAAAATCCCGACTCCCAGGAACACTGGCCCACGAATATCAAATTGGGTTATCCGTTAAATTGGGTGGAATTAAAAGATCCCAATAACCTTGCCGACCAATCCGGCGCAACAAATTCGCCTGCCCCAGCTGACTCTGCGCAGCAAGCTTCCGTCGATCTGCTGCATGACCCGTTTTATCTGCTTCCTGACAGCGATAAAAAATTACGCAACCACGCCGCTGCCTTACAACGGGATCCGCGTTACCGCATCCTGGCCCATCAAGCCTGGCGGCAATTTATCGGCGGACAAAAGCGTGCACCGGCTATTCTGATCAAAGGGGGCAACGCATTTGGCAATCACCGTGAACTGGAAGGCAGTATCACCTTAAGTGTTGCGCAGTATCTGCAATTGCGTACCAATTTGTGGTTCAGTGAATTTGAAATTAATTATGGGCAGGCCCCCGGTGAGTGGCCACAACTCCCACAGTCACCCAACCAACTACGTGCAGAAATACTGGCCGCTGATCGTGCAGAGCCCGCTAACGACATGTCGGACTTTGATCAATGGTCGAGTTTGAATACACCGACAACCGAGACAACATTATCGAATCTCAGTGAGCCGTATTTAACAAAACGGGTTGTACTGATGGAGCAGGAACGCCGCATGCGCAGCAGTGAAATGCATTATCTGGATCATCCGTTATTCGGTCTGATTATCCAGATCACGCCGTACAGCCCACCCGCGCAGAGCGGAGACGTTACAGCGCCGTAAACAAAGCAGAATAAAACACAACCACCAGAAAAAACACCGGCAAATGCCGGTTTTTTTTCTGGTGGTTTGACTGTCAGATCAACCAATCACTGCCATCAAACAAGCGGAACAACATCTTCCGCTTGTAAACCTTTTTCACCTTGCATCAGCTCAAATTCAACAGCTTGACCCTCAGTGAGCGAACGATAGCCATCTGCACGAATATTACGGTAGTGAACGAAAATATCGTCGCTACCTTCGCCACGGGTGATAAACCCATAACCACGTGCGTTGTTAAACCACTTTACTGTGCCTGATTCACGACCAGCCATACTGAGACCTCTTATTTTTATGTTCGCGATTCGCTTGTCCCTATCCATTTAATATTTTTGTCTCCACAGCTCGCTGCTCTAACAAGGCATCTATGCCATCGAACAGCAAAGCTTTTCTATGGAGCATAAATACAGCATCCGTGGGTCGTATTTGTACGGGAATTGGCAGCTATTGTCCAGAGTAAAACGACAAAAATGAGAGTTTTTAGCCTGTTTCGTTATAAGTAAAGAAAAGTAACGGAGTGGTATTTAGACAATATTGCACTTAAGGACTGAGAATAAACAAAGATGCTTGAAAAAAATAACGCGCTAGGTTACTTGCAGGCGAAAATTCCAGGGGCATTACGCCAATGATCTTCGTAATCCATGCCGTAGCCAAAGACATAACGATCAGGGACTTGTAAGGCAACATAGTCAGCCACGATGGCCGGGGTGTAATGCGTGAGCAGCTTTTCTGTGAGCACCGCAATCCGAACTTCCTCAGCACCGGCGGCTTTACAATGTTGCACGATAGCAGCGAGGGTAATACCGCGATCAAGGATGTCGTCAACCAGAAGGATATGACGTCCCTTCATGGAAACTTCGGGATAACGCTTCCACACCACATCACTTCCCTCAAGTTGACCGGTGTAACGTGTCGCATGGAGATAATCCACCTCCAGTAAAAATGGCAAGCGTTGCAGCAAATAACCCAAGGTCGACAAAGCACCGTTCATTACACCCAAAACCAGCGGATATTTATCAGCCAGATCCTGATTGATCTGCACTGCCATGTTATCCAGCGCTTGTTCAACCTCTGCCAGGGTGTACAAGCAATCCGCCTGCGCATATACCTGCCCTAATTCGACGTGCTTATCACTCATACTTACGTCCCGGATCCCGATATGACTTAAACCGATGTCGGCAGTTGTGCCCTTTTGGCCATATAGCGTTCATAGTCCGGCACGCCCCGTTCGCACTCACTGTTAAATAACGGAGAAGCCACGAGAAAATCGGCGGAAATCTGATTGCAGGCAATCGGAATATTCCAGACAGCGGCGATACGCAATAAAGCTTTTACATCGGGATCATGCGGCATGGGCTCGAAGGGATCCCATAAAAAAATCAGGAAATCAATCTTGCCTTCGGTGATCAGCGAGCCCACCTGCTGGTCGCCGCCCAACGGGCCGCTGATGAGTTTATTGATCGGTAACCCGGTTTCTTTTTCAATAATCAGGCCTGTGGTGCCCGTGGCATAGAGTTTGTGTCCGGCCAAATCAGCCCGATGCTTTTTACACCAGGCAACGATATCTTGCTTCTTATTATCGTGAGCCACCAACGCGATATTTTTGGCTGCAGGCAGAATAATTTTTTTGTATTCCATGGCCAACTCCAGGTCATTAAAAACAAATCTCCGGCCGACAGGTGTCAGGCCGGAGTTCGCGAAAGAATGACCGTTATTTAACGATTAATGACTTAGTTCAAGCAAGAGTTTATTCAAACGTTGCACATACGCTGCAGGGTCCTGGAGCTGTGCACCTTCGGCCAAATTCGCCTGGTCGAACAGCACATGGGCCAGATCCGCGAAGCGGGTTTCATTGGATTCCTGCTCCAGTTTCTTAACCAGTGGATGTTCCGGGTTCAGTTCAAAAATCGGCTTGGTTTCTGGTAATTGCTGCCCAGCGGCCTCCAGGATACGACGCATCTGCGCCCCCATGTCGTGCTCGGCTACCACAACGCACGCCGGTGATTCCGTCAGCCGGTGGGTAATGCGCACTTCTGCCACTTCATTGTCCAGCGCAGTCTTCACGCGTTCCAGCAAAGGCTTTAATTGCTCCGCTACTTTTTCCTGGGCCTGTTTTTCTTCTTCACTGTCCAGCTTGCCCAGATCCAGTTCGCCTTTACCAACGTCCTGGAATGACTTGCCATCGAACTCGGACAAGTGGCTCATCAGCCATTCGTCGATGCGGTCGCTCAGCAACAGTACTTCGATACCTTTTTTGCGGAACACTTCCAGGTGCGGGCTGCTCTTCGCGGTGTTGAAGTTCTCTGCCGCGATATAAAAGATCTTCTCCTGCCCTTCCTTCATACGGGCAACATAATCCTCAAGGGATTGATCCTGCTCCGGCTTATCCGTATGGGTTGACGAGAAGCGCAATAATTTGGCGATTTTTTCGCGGTTGGCAAAATCTTCTGCTGGCCCTTCTTTGAGCACCTGCCCAAATTCTTTCCAGAAACCAGCATATTGCTCTGGCTCTTTCGCAATCTTGGCCAGCATATCCAGCACACGTTTGGTCAGAGCCGAGCGCATGGTGTCGATATTCGGGTCTTTTTGCAGAATCTCGCGCGACACATTCAGGGAAAGGTCATTGGAGTCCACCACACCTTTTATAAAGCGCAGATACAGTGGCAAGAACTGCTCAGCGTCATCCATGATAAACGTGCGCTGAACATACAGCTTCAAGCCACGGGACGCATCGCGGTTGTAAAGATCAAAAGGTGCACGGGCCGGAACATATAACAGGCTGGTGTAATCTAGGTTGCCTTCCACACGGTTGTGGCTCCAGGTCAGCGGATCGGTAAAATCGTGACTGACATGCTTGTAGAACTCTTTATATTCTTCATCCGTAACATCGCTGCGCGACCGGGTCCAGAGCGCGGTCGCGGTATTGATCACCTCATCTTCCGGCTCTTTATCCTTGTTTTCCTCATCAATGGCGACCGGCTTCTGCATAACCACCGGAATGGCAATGTGATCGGAGTACTTTTTGATGATGGAACGCAAACGCCAATTGTCGGCAAACTCCAGCGCATCGCTTTTTAAATGCAGTTCAATGGTCGTACCGCGCGTCGCTTTCTCGACAGTCTCCACGCTGAACTCGGCGTCACCGGAACACTCCCAGCGAACCCCTTCACCGGCGGGTGCGCCAGCGCGACGAGAAGTAACTACCACCCGGTCAGCCACAATAAAAGCTGAATAGAACCCAACGCCGAATTGGCCGATCAATTGAGCATCTTTCTTTTGGTCACCGCTCAGTTTCTGCATAAACTGCGCCGTACCGGATTTGGCGATAGTCCCCAGATTGTCGACCACCTCATCGCGCGACATGCCGATACCATTATCGCTGATGGTCAGAGTTTTGGCTTCCTTATTGAAGCTGATGCGGATCTTCAGGTCCGTATCGCCCTCGTAAAGATCCCCATTGGAAACCGCCTCAAACCGCAGTTTATCCGCCGCATCCGAGGCGTTTGAAACCAGCTCCCGCAGGAAAATCTCGCGGTTGGAATACAGCGAGTGGATCATCAAATGCAGTAATTGCTTGGCTTCGGTCTGGAAACCCCGGGTCTCTTTACGCGCTTCTACGGTCATATGAATAGCTCCTGAAAAACATTCCGATCAATAGTGAAAACCTGCCAGAGTGGCAGATAAAAGCATGTGCGGGAGATGGGGCTGGTGGGGAGGAATTCAAGGGGAGAGTGCGACTAAGGAAGCTCCACACGCTATGATAATTATGCTTGAGATATGTTTCTCCATTTGCTAAAGTTCGCGCCCTGATTCTTAGGACTATAGCTCAGTTGGTTAGAGCGCTACCTTGACATGGTAGAGGTCCCCGGTTCGAGTCCGGGTAGTCCTACCAAATTTGGCTTGCAGCCATACAAAGACCCTGCTTCGGCGGGGTTTTTTATTTAGCCACCCTAACAACATTTGTTGTCACCTTTTCGCGGCAGTGAGATGCTTATAGCGCTTACCTACTCACAACTTTTTGAGGAAATTTGAGGTGAGAATAGCAGTTACCGGGGCAAATGGTTTCGTTGGGACGACGCTGTGCCAATTTTTAACAAAGGCAGGTCACAAGGTAACAACCATCACACGCAATCCATTTACCCTGCCCGACTGCACTAACCTGGTAATTCCACACTCCGCTCCGATACCTTCTATTGATAATCAAGATTGCTTCATCCATCTGGCGGCACGCACGCATCATCTGGACGAATCCAAAGCTGTTCTTGATATTTATCGTCGTGATAATGTCGCGCTGAGCTGTTATTTTGCTCAATTAGCCATAAATACTGGCGCAAAACGGTTTATATATATAAGCAGCATCAAAGTTAATGGCGAAGAAACTACGCGGCCCTTTCGGCATGACGACATACCAGTTCCCCAAGACGCATACGGAATAAGCAAATGGGAAGCCGAATGCCAACTTAAAGATCTATTGACAGCATCCAAGACAGAGCTGGTCGTTATCCGCCCGCCGCTGATTTTGGGGGAAAACCCCAAAGGTAATCTACAGACGCTACTGAAATTAATAAATAAAGGTGTGCCTTTACCCTTTAAGAATATTAACAACAAGAGGGATATCGTATCCGTAGAAAATCTCTGCTCATTAATCGCAATAGTTTGCGAACACTCCAGAGCCAATGGAGAAGTATTTTTGGTTAGCGATGGCAAACCCAGATCTACAGCACAAATTATCCATTTGCTGGAGAAGCAGTCTTCCAGGAAAGCTAAACTTGTTTCGATACCAAACAAGTTATACCAGTGGCTTGCCCATATTCCACCGTTAAAACCAAAAATTCAAAAGCTAACAGGCAATCTCGAAGTGGATATTAGTCATACTCGACAAACGCTTAACTGGTCGCCAAAGGATTAATTAATGATCGCATTCGTGGTGCTTGCCTGCTTGTATGTACTGCTTGGATATATCGCCACACGAGTCGTTTTATATATTGCTACGCGCAATAATATTCTTGACCAACCCAATGAGCGAAGTTCACACAGCAAACCTACACCACGTATCGGTGGATTAGGATTTGTAGCGATAATTAGCATTATTCTGGCAATAGAACTTTTTGTTCACGCCCCACCGCCGCAACTGATCCTGACACTCATGCTTCCAGCCCTACTCCTTTCGGCAATAGGACTCATTGATGATCTATTCAGCCTTTCTAACAGGGCCCGCTTTTGCTTCCAAGTCATCCTTGCCTCAGTAGTTGTAACTGTTGTGGCACCCTTCCCTGTCGAAACGGCTGCGTTAACAATAGCCGTTACAATTATCCTAACAATCGCCATAGCGTGGCTGATAAATTTGTTTAATTTTATGGATGGCATTGACGGTATTGCTGCGGCAGAAGCAATCTTTATCCTTTTATCATTGGCACTTTTGCTGTCGCTAAATACTGAAGAAAATAGCTGGTCAAGGTTGATATTTTTCACTGCGATGCCGGTTGCCGGATTCCTGCTGCTGAACTGGTCTCCAGCTAAGATTTTCATGGGTGATGTAGGAAGCACTTACCTAGGGCTACTAATTGGGTGTTTAATGCTAATAGCCATCAAATTTGGTATCTCTATCTGGAGCTGCTTAATTCTTGCCGCTGTTTTTCTGTGTGATGCCACGTTAACCTTGATTACCAGAATGACAACAGGGCAACAATGGTTCAAGGCGCACCGTAGCCATGCGTATCAAAAACTGGCAGAGAAGCTATCCCATGCCAAAGTCAGCTTTGGGGTGACTTTAGTGAATATTTTCTGGCTTTTACCTCTTGCGCTAATTTCAACCCATCTATCTACATATAGTCCCGTGATTACTGTTGTTGCATATGCTCCGCTAGTAGCTGTCTGTCTAAAAATAAAAGCCGGGCGGGCGAAGTAAGAAACCATCCATACTCCGTATGTTAGCTGTCCCACATACGCTGCAAGATCCACGCATCAGAAAGTCGTTCTACCCGGGAGGCCAGTAAAATAGGGCTGTTACCGCTAACAATTTGTTACAACTTAAGCTACTAATGCATATTTCAAATTGGTAACATAGCCTCAGTCAAGTTCCAGCAAGGAATATGCATTTGAATCAATCCTCTTTATTAAACAAGTTTCTTAATGCGCCCCGGCCAGTCAAACGCGCCATTTCCATTGTTTATGACTGCCTAGCAATTACCCTCTCATTTTACCTCGCTTACACACTCAGGATGGGTACAGTTACTATCGATATCGATAGGGCGCTCATTGGGTGCTGGCTATTCACGTTAGCAGTTTCCATCTTCGTCTTCATACGAACAGGGCTTTATCGGGCCATATTACGTTATATGACTCAACAAGCGATGCTTACCATCGTTATGGGCATTCTGATATCCAGCATAGCTATGGCAACGAGTGGCTTTTTCCTACATGCATTTCTGCCCAGATCGGTACCCATAATCTATATTTTTACCAGCCTGATTTTAATTGGTATACCTCGCGTCGCTTTTCGCAATATCATCCATATGCTAATCCCCAAAGGGAATATAAAGGTTATTATTTATGGGGCTGGAGAAAGTGGAAATAACCTGGCGGCGCAACTTGAATCAAGCCCCGATTTTAATCCAGTCGCATTTGTTGATGACAACCGTAAACTACAAGGCAGTGTCTTACGAGGGCTTACGGTCTATCATCCCAATAAACTTGCCTCACTGATTGAAGAACACGGAGTAACCCGCATATTGTTAGCCTTGGGCAACATTAGTCGCCAAGAGCGTATTCGTATTATTCGTTATTTGGAACCATTACTTGTCCAGGTTCAAACAATACCGCCGGTGACGGATATTGTTAAAGGTATTGCCCGTATTAATGAATTGAGAAATATCCAGATTGAAGACTTGCTAGGTAGGGATCCCGTTGCTCCAAATATGTCACTAATGGAAAAAAACACCACGGGTAAGGTGGTGATGGTAACTGGAGCAGGAGGATCAATTGGTTCGGAATTGTGCCGCCAATTAATCCTATTACAGCCATTAAAAATTGTGTTATTCGAACAAAATGAATTTAACCTGTATAAGATCGAAAAAACGCTTTCAGAGACCATAAAAACAAAAGAGCTAAAGACAGAACTAGTTCCTTTGTTAGGGTCGGTCCAAAATAAATCTTTGCTTAATATGGTGATGCGTCAATTCGATATCCATATTATTTATCATGCCGCAGCGTATAAACACGTCCCTATTGTAGAACACAACTTAATTGAAGGTATTAAGAATAACCTTTTTGGAACAAAGTACGTCGCAGAGACTGCTCTGGAAAATAGAGTTCACAGCTTTGTATTGATTTCTACTGATAAAGCAGTCAGGCCTACAAACATCATGGGTGCGACGAAGAGATTAGCGGAAATGTTCATACAGAACATAGCTGAAAGGTCATCCTCAACAACTTTCTCCATGGTCCGCTTCGGTAATGTCTTGGACTCTTCAGGCTCAGTTGTTCCCAGATTCAGGGAACAACTGAAGAACGGAGAGTCTATAACGGTGACGCATAAGGATATCGTTCGTTATTTTATGACAATAAGCGAAGCAGCACAGTTAGTCATTCAATCAGCATCTTTGGCTCAAGGCGGAGAGGTTTTCGTACTTGATATGGGCGAGCCGGTAAAAATTGCCGACCTGGCCCGTGAAATGGCCTTACTAGCCGGATACAGCATCAAAGATGAAAACAACCCCAATGGCGACATCGATATCAAATACACCGGATTAAGACCTGGAGAGAAGCTCTATGAAGAGCTCTTGTGCGGTGAAAATTGTGAAGGAACTCAACACCCTCGAATAATGAGAGCTAACGAGAAGAAAATAACAGAAGAAGAAATGGAGAAATTCTTCAGAAATGCATATGAATATTGCGAAGCGTATAAAATCCAGGAGCTTCATGCGTTAATTATTGATTCCGGAGTAGAATTCAATCCAGTGTATGAATTAAATGACTTACTCTATAAAACCAGAAAAGATAACCAGAAAAAACTGGTGCTTGTCTCCAGTAACGATGAAAAAAGGCTATTGGCAGAGTAATCTTTGTGGCAACCACCGAAACAGTAGTCAGTGCCTCTTGCGTCACATTTAACTCAGATGTAAATCTACTGCAAGCCACCATACAGTCTTTAGCTGATACCTATCGAACAGCGAAAAGGCAGCACAACTTAAAATACCTCAGGTTGGATTTAATTGACAACGGACCAGATCAAACCAACCTGGAAGTGTTGAGAAAAATCCAATATCAATATCAAGGTTCTTTTGATCAAATCAACATTTTTTCCGGTCATGGCAACCTCGGCTACGGTGGCGGCCATAACCTGTCAATCAACGCAGTTAATTCCACTTTCCATTTGATTATTAATCCGGATGTGACCTTAAACCCGGATAACTTGGGTTTAGCTATAGAGTATATGGAAGCTCATCCTGACGTTGTCCTTCTTGCACCAAACGCAACAGATGAAGATAACAACATGCTGTTCCTCGCAAAACGTACACCCCAGCTCCACGTACTGCTAGCAAGGGCGTTAAAGCTTCGCTTTCTTGAGCGAGTTTTTGAAAAAGATATGAAGCGTTATGAGTACAGAGATGTCATGCCAACTAACGCACCATATGAAATAGAACTCGCCAGCGGCTGCTATATGTTTTGCAGGAGCCAGCACTTAAAAAAAATAGGAGGGTTTGATTCAACGTACTTTATGTATTTTGAAGACTTTGATCTTTCGATTCGCCTCAGGAAAGTAGGAAAAATCATCTTCTTGCCAGACTTAAAAATTCTCCATTATGGAGGAAACGCTTCGAGAAAAGGTTTTCGACATCTGGTATATTTCTCTACATCAATGTGGAAGTTCTTTTTGAGGCATCGATTTAAGCTCAAGAACTATTAAGGAGAGCATTCCGCAGATTATTGCAAACCATAGAGTTGATATCCTTATGCAGATAGCCAATAACCCAGCCATAACAGTAGACACCCCGTAGAACACAAGCTGAAAAGTAATCGCTGCTTCTGTCGTACCTATACCACCGGGCAGCATAGATAATGCACCAACGAGCATCGCGACGGGATAGATAGAGATAGCCGTATAGATCGGCAAGCCTTCACCAATATGATTTAGTAGCCAAACAAAAGATAACGAAACAATTAACCAGGCTGTCGCTCCCAATATCAAAGAGACCGCAAAGTCTTTAAATGTCAACCATCGACTAATGCCTCGAATGCCTTTTGTAAACAAGCGCATCAAGGTTGATAAACGCCTAAACCCAAACCGCCTCAAAAAAAATACTATCACCCGTAGAAAATACGGATAACGTACAACACACATAATAGCTGCAATGATTAGCACAATAGAAATAGCAATCCATGTAAAAAAATCAAAGACTAAAGCGACTAATGATCCGATCAATAGCACAACCAATAGATCAAGTGCTCTTTCATAAATGAAAGCAGATATCGTAACCGATGGGTGCACATCGTAATTCAGTAAATATCGGACTCTTACCAGCTCCCCTACTTTGCCAGGAGAAGCAGTAAAAGCAAATCCAGACAAATAACATAAATATCCTTCCCAGAATGGCATGGTACATTGCGCTCGCCAGAGCAACCAGTACCAACGCAAGTAACGCAACAGGAACGAACAGAAAGCCAATGTCACCAGGAAAGGGAATAGTTGCAACATATCCCGCACATCGGAAAAACTAGAAAGGTCAAGAAACAGCAGAGCCCCAACATATATTATCGTTATAACAACGAATGTAAGGGCTGCTGAAGAAGGCTTCATTGTTTACTTTCTTTAAATGAAAAACGCTTGTGGCCATAATAACTGGTAAAGACCGGAAAAATTATCCCTACAATATGCGCTATTTCATGAACAAATCTCGTTACTCCAAGAAATGGTAAAAGATAATAAGCAAATAACATGCTTAATAACCAAGTTTGCAAGACGGCCACCGCATTCACAAGACAAAAGTAAAGGATCGATTGCCCCAATTTCTGCTCACTTTCTGTGAAGACAAAAACTTTTGCTAATACATAGGCTGTTACCATACCGCATAAATAGGCCAATATCACAGAACTGGAAAAGCTTAACCATTGATTAAACAAAATTCTGCTTAAAAAATTTACTAGTGCGGCAACGCCCCCCGTTACTATGAATACAACAAACTGTCGCTTTGCAAAAAAGCCAATCATGTTGTCGCCTTACGAGCCATCATTCTGCCGAATCCAATACTCTCCGATATCCCTCTGTCCTCTGGATAATAAAAAGATGTATCAGCAACAAAAAGCCCTTTAACAGGCAAATCAAATGAAGGGAGAGACTTTAAAAAACCAGGCGGACAAATAGGCTGTGCGTATCGATAACGACTAACCCGGATATCCAGAAAATCTTCATCGTTCAAACCTGGATTAATACGTTTTAAGTAACTTTGTACTTTCTTTGCAAATGCCTCATTAGGCTCTTTATATTTATCCAATTCAGCCGGCATATAAAATGGTACATATACAATATGGTCATTTAGCGGACGTAAATTTGAGTACTCTACCAACCCTGGAATATCCATATCAGGATCATTTACGTTCAACCAGAAGTTCTCGGTAAGTCGCTTTTTGAGCTTTGCAATAACACAGACCACGGCAATATTTTGAATAGCTTGATATTTCGATAAAATTTCAGGTGCAAGATCTGGGATTATATTTGGAACGTATGGCAGCGGAACAGTGCTAATTACAGTATCAAAAGCTTCCTCTTTATCCTTAGTTACAACACCAGAAACTCCGCCATCTTTCAAAACAACTTTCTCTACCGCAGAGCTTAAATGGAATATTCCACCATTGTTTTCGATATAGTTCTTCATTCCATTTAACAAAGTGTCGGATCCTCCTTCTAGATAACCTAATTTCTCACGAAACAAATTATAGCGAGACCGCCCTATTCTTCTTATACGACTCCATATCCATGCAGCAGAGAGGTTGCCAGAAAAATGATAAAACTTATAATCAAATAATTTTTGCCATAGAACGCTATAAGCCTCGCTACCAACCCAGCGCCTTATCCAGCCCGATGCCTCTACATCATCCAAAGGCTTCCAGTCGTCGCGTTTCGTAGACAAGAAAGCATGTAAGCCATAACGGAACTTTGCTATCAGGCTTAATCCAGGAAACTTTAATAGAGCGACGGGATTTCCCCATGGAGATACTTTATTCTGATAAAAGTACCCCATTTTAGTCTCTGTCCATTTCATTTTTTCAGACAGGTTAAGCTCATCAAGCACAGCAAGAAAGTCTTTGTCTGATATGCAATGAAAATGATAGTACCGTTCTATACTCAAACCATTGAAATCGAAAGTCGCTGTCATACCTCCCACTCGATCATCTGCCTCAAAAACAACAGGCGTGTGACCATCCTTCACTAACTGGTAAGCAACAGCCATCCCCATCGGACCGGCACCTAGTATGGCGATTTTCTTACTGTGCATAAAATTTCCTATCGGGAGTACGGACGAAATCACATCCGATAAATTTAAAGGAAAAGACAAAAAATAAAACAAGAGAAATCAAAAACAAAAGAAAAATTACAGCATTGGAAATATCTTGATATGCCATAACAGACAGAAAGTAAATTGAAAAGCTACTAGATAAATGAATAGTAAAAACAAGGGCAGAGAATTTTCTGAGAACCAAATAGATAAATACGGAAAAAATAAACATAAAAGAAAGCCAAGGAAAGTAAGCACCTTGGTGTATTACTGTAGCGCCTGCCTCAAACATCAATAAACACCATAAAATCAGAGAAGCAAATGATGTTGCACCAAACACGACTACCGGCAGGTTGAAGAACTTTTTTCTGTAAGAGAAAAGGAGGACGCAAGAGGCTATAAAACCAATTACAAAAATTATTCCCATACTATAAAAGAAGTTAAAAAAAGATTTTCCTTTTACATGTTGAATGGCTCTTAGACTATCTTCATCCAAAAGAAACATCTTAACTGGAGCAGAAATGTAGTCGTAATCATATACACCTTCAACTACTTTCTTGAAATTAGCTACTTTTGCAGAAAAAATTTTCTCAATGGACATCATCGTATAAGCATCAGTTAGCGTATCGAAAAAGGGCTTATCACTAACAGCCACCTGTCCGGCCAAATGCCACTTAGTCAATCTATCGCCTGGCGGATCAATCTTCTTTTGATAAAAAATCCATGGACCGAACATCAAAATAGCGATAGCTATGGCGATGACAACATCACGCAACCGGGGCTTAAATATAAAAAATGAAACTATTGCAATAGGAATTAAAGAAAAAATACTTCCAGAGTGTGCCAACATTGAAATCATTGCTAGTACAGTAGAAAGAATAATCGGCGTAGTCTTAGATCCAAACGATTCTATGTTTAATAACACGTAAGCAATGAAAAGAAGAGATGCCCCTGCAACTAGCTTGGGCCATACAAATATAGTATTTACCAACATAACACTTGAAAAGGCAAGTGAAGTGAAAACAAGAAATTTTTCGACTCCATACTCTTTAAAAAACAAGCTCAAAAACAACATTAGAGGAACTAGACAATAGGCTTGAAGCAACATGGACGTCAGCTGATAACCAATGTCAGTCCCCGAAAAAAGCTTGTAATAGAATAAAAACTGCCCAGTTTGCAAGGGCGGTCGGTCACTTGACAACCAATCACCAATCATAGGACTAGAAAGACGCTCATGATACACTTGGTCAGCGAAAATCTTGGGCAGAAAATTATCAACAGGAAGTTCGTGTGTAAAAATAGTAGCCGCAGTTTTTTGAATAGATGTCAAATCACCATAGGCAATCGCGAAAGAAAATAGAACAATAACGTACAGAACAGGGATTAAATAGATTTTCAAAACATAGGATGATCTAAAAGTACTGAAGAAAGTACCATTAAAAACCGATCTAAATAAATAATATACGCTAATAAGAATAATTAAATATGATAAAAGCAATCCCATATTATGG
>CAMPIG010000036.1 GCA_946886255.1 uncultured Cellvibrio sp.
AATTCGCACCTGGACCCGCCCTCCGGGCGTGGGACGCGCGTTCCGCGCGCCCCAGTGCTCGGCGTTATATTTTTGAAGTGCTTCCATGAACAATAAAAGAAAGAATGTAGCTCAAAGAAATTATGCAGGGTTTATTTTTATACTGATATCAATTGCAGCTTTGTATACGAGCTACTTTAATTTTTATATCAAAGAAGGCTGCTCGTATGGTGGCTCCAAGTTGAGTTGGTTGTTTGGTATTGTATGTGAATCATTTGGGCAGGCAGGAATTTCGGTTTTATGGTTAATCGCTGGAATTTTTGCTTTTGCAATAGGCGCCTTTTTCTTATTTAGAAGGTAATATAACAAAACGTGCCAGGCTCGCCCGCTTCACGGGCTGGACGGTTTGTAAGTCGCCGTTTGCGCATTGGCTTCGCCAATTTTTATGCGCAAACACCAACTTACAAACCGCCCCTGCACTCGACGTTAAATTTAAAGAGTGATTAGAGAGTCGCACATGAATGAAGGACAGAAAGAGCAGTTTCAATCAACTATAGAAATTGGTGTTCAAGTATTGAAAACCGCCATTCTCATCAATGGCAGCGCTGCTATAGCTTTACTTACTTTCATGGGTAACACCAACAGCAATATTAAAGTTATCTTCTTGGTTGGTGCGCTCAAGTTTTTCTCAGCCGGTGTAATTTCTGCGACTTTCGGTGGCTTTTTAACTTATGTGGCACAAAGACTACACCTTGGTTCAATTATAAAAAATAGCGCCGGTTCGCCGGCAGGTCTTTGGGTGGGGAATGTAGGCGTGTTTTTGGTTTTTGTATCTATTTGTTTTTTCGCAGTCGGGGTTTATAAAGCCTCATGTGCGTTCTAAAAATAAAATTTAACAAGTCGTGCCTGTACGCGCCTTCGGCGCCGGAGAGCCTTTTGCTGCGTCGTTCCTCCTGCGCAAAAGTCTGCCGCAGCACTCGGCGTTATTCGCTATGAAAATGTTGCATGTATTTCGGTGTTACTTCGTAAAGTGTGTGCCTGGTAATTCACCACAAAGTATTTCGCCAGCATCAAAAGTCCGTGGATTCGCTCCGGTGCTGTTAGCTAAACATGTGGGCAACGCACTTCGCATTGTGGGTTGCCAGTAATCGGGTTTGCTGCCAATATCGGCAGCAACAATATTAACCGGTGCCAAGGTGGGCGTTGTCTTATCCCATTCTTTTTTCAAGCTCTCACTTTGGCTTTATAACCATTCGTTCTTGGCCGCTCCCTGCGGTCGCTGGACAGCTTTTAAGTCGCCGCTTTTTGCCATTCGCTACGCTCATTATTGGCAAAAAGCACGCCTTAAAAGCTGCCCCAAAACTCGGCGTTATTTTCGCTCTAATGTTTAACGGTAATCTCTTGGGTTAAGGTGTAGCGTGTTTGTTCCTTGTGCCTCAATGAGTGAATGCAACAACAAACAACATTGGCCTCCGCATCAAGCGTTGCCATTAAGAGGGGTTGCTGCGACAGCAACCGTAATATTAACCGGTGCCATGGTTGGCTGTGTCGAAAATGCAGTTTCGTTCAATCGCAAACCATCGCTCCAATAACAATACGCATCTGTACACGCCCGTTGGGCGTCGGACGCGCGTTCCGCGCGCCGCAGTGCTCTGGCGTTACATTTGAATATGAAAAAATACATTATCGCAAGCGTCATGGTGCTTTTATCAGTAAAGTGCTATTCATCAGAATGGGTCGCAGTCGGCCAGCAACCTGAGTTGCCAAATATTGCTCAGGTTGAAAACCAACTCTGGAAATATTTAGAGAAAAAAAGCAAAAGTGAATTCAAGCCTAAGGAAATTTACAGGTATCAATACAAATTTATTGGCGAGTCTTTAGTTCTCATTAATGCACTCTGCCTTCAATCACCTGAAGGTGAAGCTGAGCTTGGCGCATATCCAGGTCCAACTACAGAAGAGCTCAGAAAAAAGTTATATCAAGTGCGGGACGGTGGAAGCTGCTTTTTCAATATTAAATATAATCTTAAAAGTGCTCGCTTTCATTCTCTTTATATAAACGGTAGAGCGTAGAAATGTAACAAAGCAATCAAACGGATGGATTTTTAAGTAGCATTTTTGCCATTCCGCTTCGCTCCATTTTATGGCAAAAGTGCAACTTAAAAACCACCGTTTATCGCGGCGTTAGGTTTCCATATGCAAAATGATCAAGAATATTATTTATCTAGACGTCGTTCTTGGCCTTTATCAGTTCGGTTCTCATACGAGTTCTCTGGGCCTGTGAGCCATCTAAAAAAATTTCGTAGTGCTTATGCAATAGGTTTTATAGCATTCATATTGTTAGTATCTGGTGGCACATTTATAAAACATGAAGCTTCAATAGATGAATTATTATTGATTGTTCTCGCTTCTACCATTCACTTACTTAGAGGTCTAGCCGTAATATCGTTGTTGTTTGCTTGGCTAAGTGCTGAATTCATTCACAATTCGATCTACGAGTTAATGTCAAACGCCTGGACCGAGAGGGAAAAAATGCGAAGACCAGGAGTTTCATTTCAAATTCCTCATTGGCGGTTTTACATCCCTGCCGTTTTGATCCGAACCTTAATATTTGTATCATGGCTCGCAGTCATGTTTTTTTTATTATATGTTGTTCCTGCATGGTCACCGGAGTTGGGACGGTTTATCCCAGATAACTTTCCAATTTAAGCGTGCAAAGAAAAAACCTAACAAATCGTTGCAGCACCAGTCGCTACGCTCCTTGGACAGTTTTTAAGTCGCGGTTTTATGGTTTCGCTGCGCAAAAATATCCCATAAAACCACAACTTAAAAACTGCCGCTGAACTCGGCTACATGGACTCCCCCAAGTGTCAAGCTAAGGCCGCTTTTGACTTTCAGAAATAGACTGCACCTCTACATTCGGTTTACTAATGGCAATTCATTATTGCCTGAACCAAGATGAGTATTCGCTGGGAGCTGCCTCATTCGTTAGACGATCTTGATGATCACCGAGCTCAACAGGCTTTGGCTCCCCCGGTCTGACCTGATTGTCATCTGCTACCGTCGCAGGACTCGGTGGGTGGCTATTCATGTCTCGATGATGAATAGCACGGAATTCGTTTTAACCTTTACTGATTACCGCTTTCGCTTTTGCTTTTTCATCTATAATCACTCACGATTTTTTTGACTTTCATGGTTGTTGCTTCAGCTGGCCGCTATAATTTTGTAATCTTCCTGTTTCACCATCAACGTCCAGATAAGTCGTGCATTGCGCGCCGCCATTGCGACGACAGCGCGCAGATAGCCTCGTGAAATTAACTCACGCGCCCAGCAGCTGATTTTGTCTTGTTTGTCTTTGATATTAGCAAGCACAGCGCGTGCGCCATGAACCAAACACATTCGCAGGTAGCGATCCCCTTGTTTGGTAATTCGTCCTAACCGTACATTTCCGCCGGCGGTGTATTGCCTGGGCACCAATCCGAACCATGCGGCAAACTGGCGGGAATCTTTGAACAACAATGGATCTGGTATGCTCGCAACAACAGCCGATGCAACTTGTTCGCCTACGCCCGGGATGGTGAGTAACCGTTTTGCAACAGGGTGATGATGAGCTTGCTTGTGAAGTTCGCGGTCATAAAACAGAATTTGGTCATTGGCGATTTTAATACGCTCCCAGAGATTGTTAATCATCTGCCGTGCGAGCATGGGTAAACCGTTGTTGGCATCTTCAAGAATCACCGGTATTTCCCTTTGAGCGGAATAGCGGCCTTTGGGCATGACGATACCGAACTCGCTGAGTAGTCCGCGTAATTGATTGATTAGTGCAGTGCGTTCGGAGATCAATCCCTGGCGAACGCGATGCACACAGAGTTGCGCTTGTTGCTCGGCGGTCTTTACGGGTACAAACCAAATAGTGGCGCGACTAACTGCTTCGCAAATGGCTTCGGCATCGTTGGTGTCATTCTTGCCGCCTTTGCGAAAAGGTGCGATAAATTTGCTGGCGATGATACCGACCTTGTGCCCCAGCTTGGTAAACTCGCGCCTCCAATAATGCGCTCCACTGCAGGCTTCCATGCCGATTAAACTGGCCGGACACTGGGCAATAAAGGGAAGCAGCTGTGCTCGCTTGAGTGTTTTGCGCAAGACGACTTTGCCGTGCTGATCCATGCCGACGAGGCTAAAAGAAGTTTTCGCTAAATCGATACCGAGTGTTGTAAGATTCATGGAAATCGCTCCTCTGGTGGTTGTGACATCACCGATAATTTACGCTGCCGCGGGGCTGCGTGTTAAGAGGGGGAGTCCATATCATTCGTTGAAGCTGTAGAAAAACTCCAAAAACAAGCCACTTTTTGATAAAATTCGGCATCACTTCAAGGGATAGCTGCCATGCCAAACTTCAAAAAATACAACTACAGTCAAAGCGCGATGGTGGTGATTGATTTTGAAGAGCAGCTACAGCCTGGCACCTTTGAATTTACCCTTCACAAGTTAATTGATAACCATATCGACCTGTCGGTTTTCCACGAAAAATACTCGAACGACGGCGGTGGCCGTTCAGCTTATGATCCAGCCTCCTGCTAAAGATCATTCTCTACGCCTATGCCAAAGGCATCACCTCAAGCCGCGAGATCCAGTGGCAATGTGAACACAACATCATCTTCAAAGCGCTGTCCTGCGATACCGTGCCGCACTTCACCAGTATCGCCAGCTTTGTCAGCAGCTATCCGGATGCGATTGAATCCGTCTTTGAGCAGGTATTGTTGGTGTGTGATCAACAGGGCTTG
Organism: uncultured Cellvibrio sp.; assembly: GCA_946886255.1. The sequence goes on from CAMPIG010000036.1 coordinate 4,763, forward strand.
TTAGGCAATGAGTTATTCGCCATTGATGGTTGCAAGATGTTTTCCAATGCAGCCAAAGAACATTCCGGCACCCTGGAAGAGCTGGCCCAAAAGCGAGAGAAGATCAATCGTAAAATCCGCACCTGTCTTAAAGAACATAAGAAGCTGGATGGACGAAAGCCCAACGAGAAAGCCCGCAAGCAACAACTGGAAAAAGCTGCTGATACCCTTCAGAAAGAATTTGAAAGGATCAATCAATTCCTAAAGACAGCAACCCCACGGACGGGGCAAGGGAAAAAGCCGAAAGAAGTAAAGAGTAATATCACCGACAACGAGTCGGCCAAGATGACCACCAGTAAAGGCACCATCCAGGGCTACAATGGTGTGGCGGCTGTCGATAAGAAGCACCAGATCATTGTGGATGCCCAGGCTTTCGGCGAAGGCCAGGAACACCATACGCTGGAGCCTGTTCTAACCAGTATCAAAGATCGCTATGCGCGCCTCGGCATCAGCGAGGATATCTATAAAGAAGGAACCATTGTTACTGCCGACACCGGCTTCTCAAACGAAGCCAATAATCATTATCTGCGCGAACACAAGATCAACGCCTATATTCCCGATAACCAGTTCCGTTCTCGCGACAAAGCTTTTATCGAGCAAAAGGAAAAATATGGGAAGCGTCATCAGGACGAGGTCAAAGGACTTCGCGTTGTTATCCCAGCGTCGGAATTCTATTTTGATCGAAAGCAAAAAGCCTGCTACTGCCCGGAAGGTAATGAAATGTGGCTCAAGAATGAAATCATCGAGCAAAACGGCAGGCATAAACTATTCTTTGAAGGCAAGCTGACTGATTGCCGACATTGCGCGATCAAACACGAGTGTATGCGCAACCCGGATTCAGCGAATACGCGTGAAGGACATGGTCGGCAAGTCTCCATCACCTACACCAATGGTCGAACCGCGACGGACTGGATGAAACGGCGAGTCGATAGTCGTTATGGCAAGGTGATCTACGGGCATCGCATGTCTACGGTCGAGCCTGTCTTTGCCAATATCGGTACTAACAAGGGGCTTAATCGATTTTCCTTGCGCGGAAAGCCCAAGGTACAGGGTCAATGGCGACTATATTGTGTGGTACATAATATCGAGAAGTTGATGAATTACGGCGCGGTAGCGTGATTAACGGCTTCTTGGAAAGAAGTATCGCTCAATTTCAAATACTGAGTGATTGTGGTAACTGATTTTGCTTAAATAGCGGGAAAATCTTAAATTCAATAAGGGTTGGGATTAGCAATTTCGTAATATTGTTTTTCTACAGCCTCGTTGAAGCTGTAGAAAAACTCCGAAAACAAGTCACTTTTTGATAAAATCCGGCATCACTTCAAGGGATCGCTGCCATGCCAAACTTCAAAAAATACAACTACAGCCAAAGCGCGATGGTGGTGATTGATTTTGAAGAGCAATTGCAGCCCGGCACCTTCGAGTTCATCCTTCACAAGTTGATCGATAACCATATCGACCTGTCGGTTTTCCACGAAAAATACTCGAACGACGGCGGTGGCCGTTCAGCTTATGATCCAGCCTCCTGCTAAAGATCATTCTCTACGCCTATGCCAAAGGCATCACCTCAAGCCGCGAGATCCAGTGGCAATGTGAACACAACATCATCTTCAAAGCGCTGTCCTGCGATACCGTGCCGCACTTCACCAGTATCGCCAGCTTTGTCAGCAGCTATCCGGATGCGATTGAATCCGTCTTTGAGCAAGTATTGTTGGTGTGTGGTCAACAGGGCTTGTTAGGCAATGAATTGTTCGCCATTGATGGTTGCAGGATGTCTTCCAACGCAGCCAAAGAACACCATGGCGACTCTATTGTGTGATACATAATATCGAAAAGCTGATGAATTACGGTGCGGCAGCGTGATTGACCACTTGTCCGGAAAAGATATCGATCAATTTCAAATATTGAGTGATTGTGGTAAAAAGTTTTTCTTAAATAGGTAAGAAAAATTAAATTCAACAAAGGCTGGGAATGGCGGTTTCATAACATCGTTTTTCTACAGCCTCGTTAGGTGTCATTAATGAAGAGAAAACTCATCTATTTCTTCACGTTTATTGGATTTTCATTCTCTCAATTTGTGTATTCATATGAGGAGTTTTGTGAGATTGATCGGTCAAATGAAGTGAAGCTCAGGCAGCATACGTTTGAAGACGGCGACACCATCGTAACCTTACACTTTCCAAAAGTATCAGATGCTAACCTTCACAGGGTTGATCTCCGATATGGAAATATTGAGAAGTTTGGAAATCATGAGATGTTTACGGAACTTGCTCATTTTGAAGAAAAAGACGGCTATAAATTGAGCCTAAATTTAAGTGGCGAGCATAAGCCCTTACAATTGGTCGCTATTTACCATTTTCCACATTGTTACGGTACTTTGAATGTCGAAATTAAGGGTAGCGTGGTCACGACTCCGGAGCCCACCTAACGATCGCAGGCAGTTTGTTCTGGCTCTTCGGACCTTCACGGGACGCCCAGTGCTTCGGGCGTTATGCGACAAATCAGATTCTCCTGTCGATTCTGACCTCCTCAATTCGACTAATGATTGTCTATCCTGGTAATTGATATGGAGAACTGGACATGAATACCCATACCGATATAGAAGCTATCAAAAGTCTGATCGCGGCGCGCGAGACAGCCATCGCTAACTCAGATGCTGAAGCTGCCATCGAACCTTTTGCGCGTGACGTTCTGGTCTACGACCTGCAGCCGCCGCTTGCTTTCGCTGGAGCCGAAGCGCGCGATGCAGAAGAGCTGCGTGCCTGGCTGAAAACCTGGAGGGAACCGGGGCCTCGGGTCGAGTTCCGCGAGTCGCGTATTCTCATTGATGGCGATCTTGGCATCGCTTATGGTCTCAGCCACATGCGAGGGGAAAAGATTGGAGAAGGGGCGGTCGAACTGTGGTTCCGCACTACGCTCGTATTCAAGCGCTCCGGCGACGACTGGATGATCCTCCACGAGCACAACTCGGTGCCGATGAAGATGGATGGCAGTGGCCTTGCCGCCGTCGATCTGAAACCTTGATTATGGGAAGGAATGTATCACTCCCCAAGAAAAATAGGCGGTTCACGATTGCGCCAGAGAGGCAAATGCCTTTACCACCGAATAGATAGGTCGAAAATGAAATGGATATACAGAGCAATACTGATTTTTGCGATTCCTTTTTTTCTTCCAGAAAAATCTTTTGCATTACAGTACGAGTTATTGATCAATAGCTCCGCTCCAACGATGGGTACTATTCGGCTCATTTTCGAAGATGCTCTCCACACTGAAACCCGTTTGATTTCCAGGCAGTTAAAAGAATCAAACATCAAGAATCCAATTTGTAGCACATCGGGTAAAACATTACCGCCCGCGGATGGCGGTGGGTGGATTGTACCTGCTGGCTGTTCAGAGATTATCTGGGGCATACAGTTTATTGAAGTGGATCGCCCGAACCATGATGTTTCCGCCCAAGAAAATCTTTACTATCCGGGAAAGTGGTGGCTGTTTTCCGAGTGGGGAAATCTCCTGCGTTTGGCTTCGAATACGGCTGAATCTGAGATTTGTACAAAAGACCGAGCGACATGTCGGCGTGTACCATCATTCAAAGAGGCACCGCTGTTAATGCTTGTTGGTGAGCCCAGCAAACAGGTAACTTCCGGAGAAACGTCATTCAATTTTTTTTCTGGCCATTTACCTGAGGCCTTTGACATTAAAAATCTCTATGGATCTTATGAACAACAGTTATCCTACCTGCAAAAAGTCATCACTCCTGTTACCCCCTCGGCACCTCCACAAACGGTTGAGGTGTTAGTACTGGGAATTGATGCTTCCTTAGGTGTGATTGGAGGAGCAGCAGGAAAAGACGCTTACTTGGCGAATATTGCTGTAAGTGAACGAGGGGTAATTTCATCAGACCGTATCAAGTATCTGTGGGTTGCTGGTCACGAAATGGCACACATGTTAGGCCTGGGAACCGAGGCGCTTTGGGCTTCCGAGAGTCTGGCTCATTACTACGGATTTAAATCTCTTGGAGAAGATAAACTCGCTTCACAGATCTTCAAGCAGATGGTGGGCGAAATGAGCCAGATAGGCTTATTGAAAGCTCACCGGCTTGTAGCGCAGGGTGAAGGACAGCATTATGAACAGTTCTACGTGAAGGGCGCAGCGTTTTGGAAGGATTTAGATGAGGCGATTATAGGTGTAACGCGAAGTCAAAAGAGTTTGGATGACTATCTTTCTTTACTTATAAATGGTCGTTTCGGTACGAACGGCGAGCTTCCGTCTGAGTTCTTGGAGGCTATGGTTGATGTAATTGGCCAAGAGAAAGTGAATCGTCTGCTTCTTGTCTATCTTTAAATGTCGTACATGCTCCGATGACGTAGTCATCTACGATGGTGAGTCGTATGTCAGTTATACGGGCTGGAGGAAAGGTTCTATGATATTAACTCTGCGTTATCCTCATGTGCGAGACTTGGTGCAGTACTATGCCAACAGAAAGAATGATGCGAAAGTGTTGAAAATATTGGATAGTGGTTTGTTATCCGAAGAGGATGCATCACATTTGGGTCATTTTGTCTGGGATATGTTGGATACAATGGCAAAAGACAGGGAGCAAAATATAATTGTTCTCGGCGGAACAGATAACACACAAATGGCTCCGGATATTGCTTATGAGATGGATGCTCTGATGAATAAGTCAGGATATGAAAAAATATGGGAAAAAATATCTGACGAAGCATAGACATTTAACCGAGCCAATTTTTGAGCTAATACAGGAAAGAGAGACCGAATGAACACTTACATTGCTCTTTTTCGAGGTATTAACGTTGGTGGCAATAACATATTGCCAATGAAAGACCTTGTCGCAATCCTTCAAGCGTTAGGCTACGAAGGTGTCCAGACATATATTCAGAGCGGGAATGCGGTATTTAAAAGTCGAGAAACTATCGGCGCTAAGGGCGCCGCTGACATTAGCAGAGAAATATTTAAAAAAATGGGTTTTGAACCTAAAGTTCTGTTGCTTAGTCATAAAACACTTCAGGAGGCTATAAAAAATAATCCGTTTCCTACAAGCGATGGAAAAGCACTACATTTTTTCTTTCTGGAGCAGCCCTGTAGTAAGCCCAACATAGAATACCTTGAGTCCTTAAAAATCGAGTCAGAAAAATTCAAGCTGAATAAAATGACATTCTATTTATACGCACCGGAAGGGATAGGTCGATCAAAGCTGGCGGCAGCGACCGGGAAAGCACTAGGGGTTTCCCTGACAGCCAGAAATTGGAATACGGTCAACAAACTTGCTTTCATGATAGAGCAGCTCTTATAACTCAATGCAAACAGTGTCAATTGCTCATCACATAGGAGAAAACCAGTGAAAGGCATTCCAGACAAGAGCTTTTCTGCCAACCGACGATTGATACTGTCGACCATCCCCGCTGCTCTGATCATGACGCTCCCTGGATGTTCCTCAGTTATTCGCATACTTGGACGGCAAGATAACGCTGCCATATCTAATGGGTTCGAAGCCTTGCAAGCTTATTGCGGTGTCTATCGCTTCAATGCAGAGCACACGTTGGGTATTGACCGCTTCATCAACGATAGTGGGGAAGGTGTGTTGCTCTGGACGGATCATCGCACCGGAGCAGTGCGGCGAATATTCAACGAATCGGCAGATGAATTTTCCATTGGTCCAGGTTTCAATACTCGCGATCCTGTTCAGCAGACTATCCGCTTCATGTGGGATAAGGACATGCGCGTTGTTGGTCTGACCGCCAGTTCTCTGGACGGTGAAAGTGTTTCTGCAAGGAAAGCGTCCACGCGGGAGGAGGAGGTCGTTTTTTCTCAGGGAGACGCTACGCTCAGGGGGACTCTCATTCATCAGGAAGGCTCCGGTCCGCATCCCGCGATCATACTCTTGCACGGTTCAGGGCCTCTTACTCGTTATTCTTTTGGTCCTTATCCCCGCTTTTTCAACTCGCTCGGCTTTGCGGTCCTTGTCTTCGACAAACGGGGAACGGGGGACTCAACCGGGTGGCGCATAGATGCGTCGACTGGTGCACCAGAAAAACTATCGCCATCCTACTACCCGGACGATCTGTTGGCAGACGCCACCGCTGCGTTAAACCTTTTGCGTACTTATCCGGGAATCGATCCTGATCGGATAGGGTTTTGGGGTTCAAGTGAGGGAGGCATGCTTTCCACACAGATGGCCGCGAGATCGCAAGAGGTTGCTTTTGCAATTAATTCCTCGGGCTTCATGGGACCGCTATGGCAAACATTACTGTATCAGGTTGAAATCAATATGAAGGCCCGGGGTCATTCCCCAACCGATATTGAACAAGCACTCGAGTTCAATAGATTTGCTTTGGACGTGGCCCGAACTGGTAGTGGGTTCGACACCTTTTTGGAACGACGTGAAAAAATTGTTCAGAGCGGCAACGCGGCGTGGATCGGTTGGTATATCGGCGAATATTCTTCTCTCTCTCAAATGCGTTGGTCCTGGGACCATATATTGTCGTTTAATCCGCTTCTTACTCTTGGTAAAGTCAGTTGTCCAACGCTCGGCGTGTTCGGTGAATTCGACCTCTCGACCGATGCATCGACTGCCTCAGTTGCAATGCGGGATGCCATTCTGGCAGCCGATAGTAGAAGAGACGTGACTGTGAAGGTAATCCCGAATGCAAGCCACTCTTTAATGGAAAAGTATGCAATTGAAGATAGGTCTCAGTCGAACCGTATGGCTCCAGGGGTTTTCGACTTGCTTCGTGAATGGTTAATACAACGGGTGAGCTAGAGGCTTGGGCGTAGAATGTGTGTCACGAGGGTAATACCCTGATAATGTGATCAGAAACTGGGTCGATGAAGCCTACGATTCTGGAGGGAGATCGAATTCTTTGTAAATAAGATGACTAATGATTGGAAGGATATTCTTTTGATGAAAAGAGTTTTTGGCTGGTAAAGGATCGTTTTGAAGAACTGATATGACCCCGGAAATCCTTAAATACAACGAAAATCAGGCGCCGGGTGACAGGGACATATGTGACGTCCTCGCAGGCGAGATTGATCGTAGTCTGTCTGGTGCTGAGAGTAAGGTTTGGCATGGGCATCCGGTCTGGTTTCTCGATGGCAATCCTATAACCGGGTATAGCAAGCAGAAGCCCGGAATTCGATTGATGTTTTGGAGTGGAGCAGATTTTGAGGAGCCGGAGCTAAACATGTTAGGTAAGAAGTTCAAGGATGCTTCAATCTTCTACAGCAATCCTGCCGATATTAACAAAACCGCTCTGCGTCGGTGGTTGAAGAAATCCAAAGAAATTCAGTGGGATTACAAAAATATTGTCAGGAGAAAAGGTAAGCTGGAGAGGTTGAGATAATAGTGCCCAAGAATGGGTGGTATCCGTCGCATTCGTAAGGTCGTTTTTCTACAGTTTCGTTAGGTTTAACGTTAAATAAAAGGGGAATGAAAATGGATGGAATTTGGCAGCTAGTTGGTTTCGTCGCTGGAATTGTGGCTTTGGTGCTTGTGCTTGAGCTACTTGGTTTACCAGAGTGGATCGGTACATATCTCAAGAAGCGGAGACCGCGTAAAGAGCTAGAGGAGGAAGTTTATGAACTTCAGAAACGGGTGGAGAAGCTTGAAGAGCGAAACAAATCTTAACAAGTCGTCAACTTGATTGGTAAGCGTGATTCGCTTCGCTCATAATATTAGCGGCCCTAGTAGTAGTTCCCGTCAATTGACGAGGCTATGGATAGCTAATCTTCATAGCGCCTCCGGCCTCCAAAAAGCCCGTGCTATACTTAATTTATCTCAGTTAAGCGGGAGCAGGAACCAAATGCGCCTCTTTATTCTGATTAGCCTTTTACTGCTACCAAACGCTGACGTTCACAGCGAGCCCCCTGCCGAACCTGCAACTCTACGGGTGGTGATACCGGATATTGCCGGCGCGTTCAATATCAGCCCCGAAGACTTTCTAAACCACGAAGACTATTATTTTTCAAAGTTACTTGAATTAGCGCTATCGAAAACAGAAGAAACCTATGGTCCCTTTTCAATTCAACTGGCGCCAAAGCGTGCAACGGAGCATCGTTTTTTGGCAAGCGTACTAAAGGGCGAGGTTGATGTATTTTGGGGCACCATCAATCCCGATATTGAGAAGCACTTACAGCCCATCCGTATCTCCTTGCTAAAAGATCTAAGCAGCTACCGCGTCTTAATGATTCGCCGCGGTGACCAAGCTCGCTTTTCGGCAATTAAGAATCTGGATGACCTGCGCAAACTGCGGGGTGGTATGCACCCTCAATGGTCGGATGCCGCAATCATGGCCCACAACGGACTGCCATTGGTGTTTGGGACGGAATATACTCAACTTTTTTTCATGCTCGCGGCTGGGCGATTCGACTATTTTTCCAGGGGACTTGCCCAGATCTACATCGAACCATACCGTTTTCCCGACTTACCTTTGGCGATAGAAGAAGAACTTCTGCTCCACTACCGAAATGACTTTTACTTTATTGTACGCAAGGAGGACACCAAGCTGGCCGAGCGCCTAACAGAAGGACTCAAACGCGCTCTGGGGGATGGCAGCTTCGATGCGCTATTTAATTCAGTTCAGCGTTACCGCTGGGGTATGGAACAGTTGGAGCAGAAGAAAAGACGTGTTATTACGCTGAACAACCTTCCAAGTGGTTCCGTTCATATGACAAAGCCACCCCTCATCCCCTGATGTTTTTGCTCAGGCGGGCCAAACACAGGCAAAGAATTCCTTTTCAAAGCGGCGTCGATGCATCTCATAATCACATCGACGTCGCTCACCAACGATTTATCTCCTCGCTGAACGCGCTTTGGTTACACCACCGCTCCACAACACAGTCAGCATCAGTAACAACAAAAACGGACTGGTGCTGCCTCCACCGCCACCATTGCTTTCTCTGCTACTGGCTGTTGAGCTGGTGCTTTGAACACTGCTCGAAATAGCAGACGATTCTTGCGAACTGGCAGCGCTTACTGTCGACGAGCTATTTGCTTGTGATGAACTGCTAAGGCTGCTGGAAGAGATCACTGCCGATGTACTGGACGATGAAATACTCGAGGGCGCTGAGCTTGCAGAGGATTCCGAACTTGTTGCAGAAGGCTCCGAACTCGATGAAACAGCCGAGCTGCTGGATGCACCGTTCCCTGAGAATTGGTGCAATTGCCACGACGTGCTTCTGCCGGCGGCGGCCACAATGATCGTAAAGGAAACGTTCACCATGTCGCCGGCTGCCAGACCAGTGATGTCGTAATACCAGTTGGCACCGTCCTGTAGCATGCGCAGGTTTTGCTGTGGACCGCTGTTGAGCGTGTAGTGGATATCCACAACATCGCCTTCGGTCACTATGGCGCGGAGTGTGGTGGTGTTGATTTCCTGCAAACAAACTTCATCGCAATCGGTATTGGCCGATGAACTGCTGGATGCATTGGACGAATTCGTGCTGCTGGATGATGCACTGCTGGCAGCGCTCGATGAAGAGCTGCTATTAGGCTCGCCTTGTTGCGTCATGCTGAAGCTGCCGGGTGCTGCCGTGAGTGTTACACCGTCTGAAAAGGTGACTGGCGTTTCGGTGGTGCTGTAGTTGTAGGCGAGGTAGGTGGTGACCCCGTTATTATGAAACGCCACCGCCGTTGGCAGATCGGCCGTTAGCTCACCGGTACCGGTCAGTGTGTGCCCCAATTGCGCAAAGGTATGTACCCAATGATAAGTGTGGGCTTTGGTTTCGCCAGCTTCGGGAATGTAATCAAAACCATAATTTTCCAGATCATCCAGTGCCGCTGTGCCATCGGTCATCGACCAGATATTCCACCAGACATCGCGCCAATGATCAGCCGGTAAACCGGAGGGTTTGCCATTGCTGGATTCACCGCTCATGCCGACATCAACATAATCTTTCAAATAATCGGCGTGTTGACCGATGTGCAATACCAATGAGCTTAGCGGTAAACCCTGAATGCCGAGGATATGCGCGAATGCGCCGCTGAACCAGGTGGAAAACACATGGCCGCTGCCCCAGATAATCGAGGTGGTCATGCGCGTGTAACCGGCGGGGAAATTATCGTAATCGCCATCCAGACTACGGAAGCGATCAATATTATTCCAGTATTCCCAATAGGCAGAGGTTGAGGATGCATGTAAATACATACCGCGTTCAACCAGCTCGTCGTTTCCGGTAATCAAACCGTACAGCACGATGGCGCCGTAGGAATTGGCGGCTTCCGAGGTGGATTCATTGTTGTTGCCGAGCGCAAAATTCGCATGGCCCGAGGCCCAGGAAAAACCGTAAGCCGGATCAAAGTTGCGCAAGTAGGGGAACATTGTATCGTCGCGGCCACCGGCGTAATCGCGGATCAGCAATTCAATCATCGGACCCCAGGCATCAGCGCCACACCAGTCCGGATCAACGCGGCAAACTTCCGTGGCGGCGCGGACAAAATAACCGTAATGGAAGTGGTGGTCGTTCAATTGTTGATGAGAACCGAAGGATTCCTCAAGTCCGAGCAGCGTGTTCCATTGGTCGTCGTACACAAAATATTTGTTGGTGTCCAGGCTACCGTTGGTGTCGGCGCGGAACCAATCTTCCAGTTCGGTTTTCAACCAGGCGATTAATGTATCGGCTTCTTCGACCATATCATTCGAGCGTGCGATGGCCGCCAGCTCAGCAACCTTGCCATAATTTTTACCGGCCCAGTAAGTATCTTCTGCCGCATTCCAATTGGCAGCACCCTGGTCCATAAATTCAGTAATTAGCGCCTGCAGTTGTGCGGGATCGTACTCGCCAATATCCTCGGGGAAGTAGGGCAGTACACCGACAAAAGGAATGGTGTAACTGAAGCTGCTGGTTTCAGCAAATTGTGTTACGCCGCGTGCGCTACGAATCTTGTAGCCACTTAATGCCTGGTCAGAATTTTTCCAATGCATCGGTAACAGTCCGGCTATGGTGGTGACTGGCGAACCTTGAAAGCGATACTCATGGGAAACGGTCACGCTGTTGTTGCTTCGATCAACGCTGTAATCGATAAAGACTTCATCCACTGGTGTGGTGGCATGTGCTTCAAATGATTGAATCATTTGCATGTTCGGGTTACTCACCAACTGCGGTAGCCAGGTCACGGTCATACGTTTCACGGAATTGTTAACGCCAATTTCGGCGGAGTTAACGTTGGTGAACTCGGTCGTGTCGTGACCAGTAATTAAAAAATGGTTGCGGTTACCTGCAACGCTGGTCCACACACCCAGGCTGTTGCCCTGTTGATAAAAGATACCTTTCTCGCCGCCATCAACAGCTTTGGTGCGCACCACCAGGTTGCCTTCCAGCGCGGTAAAATAAATATACGGTGAGCCGTGTACAAAGGTTGCTTCCATCACTGGTGTGGTGCCGCTATTCCATTGAACCGTGACCGAGCCATCGCTGTAATCTTTAAGGAACGCGCTCATGTTGGCGTAATCGGTGTTAGCAACGGCGATACCGTCGAATACCTCGCTAAACGGATCGGGAATAGGGTAGATGTACTCTTTATCTCTTGCTTGCAAACCGGCCGGAATACCGAGTATGCGCGTGCCGCGATTGGTGATACGCGCGGTGATCGGATCGGGCGTGATATAGCCCGCTTTACTCGGATCGCCAACAGTCATTTCCCCAAAAAAAGACACAGATCCCCACCAGCGGTGGGTCATGGTGGGCTTTTCACTTGCCGGTGCCACCAATTTTGGAACAAGCGGCGTTGGTGTACCGATAGGATCACAACCATCAACACCCGGCTGGACGACGCCCGCGTTGTAAATCCAGGTACCGTGATCGATGGCACACTTAAAGCTAGCGGGATTAATAGTGTCACTGATATTGCCCGTGCCGTAGGGGGTGATATCGGCAAGGCTCGACTGGGAAATAAAAAGTGCAGACAAACAGAGTAAGGTTTTAGGAAACCTGAACATAGGAGGCCCTCTAGTATGCCTTGGTTTTCTGGCTATCGATGTGCGAAGGATTAAACGACGGATAGAGAAACGCGCAAGGTTAATTATTAAAGTTATGTGTGATGACCTGGCTGATGTATTTCCCTAGTGATCAATGGCTCAGGTCGCGCCTATCCTGCTGTAGATTGATTGCCTCGTCGTCCCACTTAGGCGATTCGCTCAGCATGGGAAAACAACCCCGGCAAGTTGCCCATGTCCCACTCTTATGTCCCACCTTTGTAAGCGCCAGCTGGGGCGATGTCTGGTGGGTTTCGTGCTGAATGACAGCTTTCTTTGGGAGTAGAAGTTGATCAGATTGGATGATGTCAAAGTGACGTTTTTTGGTAGCGTCCCACTTTTTTTGGCTTGTATGAGGCGATGTGGCGGTGTATACCTTAGCCGGATTTCTGGTGAGGTTAATAGGAGGGAGGCATGAGAGACCATCATCCGAAACATTGAAAAGCGCACCCAGTCATATTCAGATTTCATTGCGACAGTTGATCCTGACGACCTGAGTAAAAAGTTAGATATTCCAAAAAACAAATCTGTTGTTGAACATTTGTGGTGTATTGTGGGAACACGAGAGAGTTACGCCATGGCGCTGACTTCAGGTGAATGGTAAGGATTTTCATGTTCTATGAAAACCTATGATCGAGAGAGCTTCCAGCTTGCGCTGGCCTCGTCGGGTCACATCCTCATCGCAACAATAAACGCTGTGTCTAACTGGTCGCCAGAACGTGATGAGTTGCTTGCTGCTATTGCAGAGTATGAGGTGATGCATGAAGGGAAAATCATTCTGAGATTAAATATTTCATGAGGAATATTAAATAAAAATCAGCAGCGATTTATGGCTTTCTTCATAGAATCTCGTAAATTCGTTTACCTATTTATTTATTGTAAATTTTGATGTGTCACACAAATTGCTTTTGTGACGCTTGATCCTCCAAAATACCTTTTTATTCACGTGCCCGTTTGCGTCCCGCCCCACTGCCTGCTATACAGTGTTTTATATTTGCTGCGACTAATAAACCTCAAAATCAAGTCGCCATTTTTCCGCCTTGAGGGCAAACTGATGTTTCGCTTTACGATTTCCCAAAAGCTCATGTTATTGGTCAGTATCGCATTACTGGCGTTTTTATTTACTCAAGGATATTCCTACTACATCGAGCGCGAGAATGCGCTCCGCTTACAAGATGTTGATCAACGTCTTTATCCAACCTTGGAGCTCACCACGGTTAATCTTGGATCTCTGTTGCTTATGGAGCAACAAATTAATAACTCAGTCACCACTGGCGACGAAGAGGCGTTAAAGTTGGCTGAAAATTATTACCGTGAAATTCGTTTCAATCTGTCACGCTTGTCCTCCCTTAGCTCTGAATTGTCCGGACAAGTAGGGACCATCGACAATGAATTAGAAGCTTGGTATGAGACTGCCAACCGCATCGCGCTCAGTTTTATCTCAGGTAACGTCGACTTTAGCAAAATCGCGGCCGAAGCAAATGCTAATGCCGAGCACTTGAGCAACCTGCGTCAAAATCTGGAAGCCATGAAGCAGCAAACAGAGCTCGCATTTACGAATAGTATTCGTGTCACGATTGAACGATCACACAATGCCAGCTTTATCGTGCTAATTATTGCCATTATTGCCATAGTTGTTTTAGCTGTGGTGAGTTTAATTATCGGCCGCTCGATTAGGGCAAGCATCTTTCAGGTATCCAATTCACTGCATGAAATGTCGAAAGGTGAGGGGGATTTAACCACACGGATTGAATATCACGGGCGTGATGAAGTGCGTGATCTGGTGAATCATTTTAATGAATTTATCAGTAAGTTACACAGCTCGTTCGCCAATGTAAGTCGCGATGTCAGCGGGCTGAGTCAGGTAGCTGCGCGCCTGATGGGCTCCAGCAGTACCAACCTGAAACAAATTAACGCGCAGTCCCAAGCCATCTCGTCGGTGCGCAGTGCCATCGAAGAACTCATGAGCAGCGTAAACGAGGTTGCTGCGTTTGCAGATAACGCCTCGGTTCAAACGGGTGATGCCAGTCAAGCTGCCGCCTTGGGGAAAACCACGTTGGCCACGAATGTGGATACCATCCGCACCCTTGCGGTTGAAGTGAAACAGTCTGCTGATGTCGTTAATCGTTTTGAAAATTTCTCGATCGATGTCGGCCAATTACTAAACACCATTCAAACGGTAGCAGAACAAACGAACTTGCTTGCACTTAATGCAGCTATTGAGGCGGCGCGCGCAGGTGAGCATGGTCGTGGCTTTGCCGTTGTAGCCGATGAAGTGAGAGGGCTTGCGGTGCGTACGCGTCAGGCCACCGAAGAGATTCACAAAGTCATTAATGAGCTGAGGCAGGTATCGGCCAGCGCCGTGACGGCCATGCAAGGCAGCGTCGAGCGTGCCAATCGCGGCGTGGAAGCAACTAACGCTTCTGGCGAAGTGTTAAATTCCATTTTAAATAATGTGCAGAATATTAGTCAGATAAACGAAAAAATTG